>JAUQYY010000037.1 GCA_030587505.1 Candidatus Sigynarchaeota archaeon | reverse complement strand
AATCGTTAACGCTGTTCCAAAGAGTGTTGATGAGCTTCGTGTTTTTTTAACGAATGAGCAAAAGATTTTTACTGAGGACGAGTTAAGTGAGTTTTTAAAGATTTTAGAGGAAGCGTGATCCTAATTCTTCTCAAGATTGGAAGGCGGGAGAAACTATGATGTTGAGTTCTAAAAAGTATGAGGAGTTTGCATATGTGTTAGACCATTTACCGCAGGGTTATGCAAACGATCCTAGACCAACCTTTCAAAGGGAGCCAATAACGCAAGCTGTCGGTGAAACATATTTTACACTGTTGGAGCTTGTTCCAAAAAAAGGCGTTTCATTTTCCCTCCATGAGAGAATTTACATAGGCAAGGGATCACGTAAAAAAATCGATCACGTTCAAAGGCGAATACGCTACGATGACCTCACTCCCACAGCCAAATCAGAACTTCCATTTGTAATTGAAAAAATCGTACAGTTAAGAGAAAAAGAATTTGTGGACTTTTTCAATAACGCTCGCCCAATCACAACAAGAATGCATCAGTTAAAACTTATTCCGGGTATAGGAAGAAAGACCATGTGGCTAATTCTCGAGGAGAGAAAAAAAGAACCTTTTAAAAGTTTTGAAAATATTATGAACAGGGTGCGAATGCCCGAGCCAAAAAAGGCGATAGTTAACCGAATACTGAGCGAGTTAAAAGGAGAAGATAAGTATCGTCTGTTCACTCGTCCACCTACAACTGGTCAAGAATGATTTAGAATTGACCAAGAATAATCTATTCTTAAAAACTTTAAAACTACTAAAAGAAAGTAACATTAAACCGAGTAAGAAGAGAGGGCAACATTTTATAGTCAGCTCCGATTTGCTTGAAAAAGAGATCAAATACTCAGAAGTACAATCAACCGATACAGTACTCGAAATAGGCGCAGGGTTAGGCACATTAACCTCAGCTCTAGCTGAGAAAGCCAAAAAGGTTTATGCAATAGAAAAAGATCAAAAATTGTTTCGAGTTCTTGAAGATAAATTATCTTGCTTCAATAATGTAGAATTAATATATGGGGACGCTTTAAAGCTGGAATTCCCGTCTGTTCAAAAAATTGTATCCAATATTCCCTATTCTATCTCCTCCCCGTTAACTTTCAAAATTCTCTCTGCAAAATTCCAAAAAGCTGTCTTAATCTATCAGCTTGAATTTGCGGAGCGCTTAACCGCAAAACCTGGTACAAAAAATTATGGCAGACTAACCATTGGAGTATATTATAAAGCGGAGGCAAAATTGTTAGAGCGTGTTCCACAGACCGCGTTCTATCCCCCTCCTCGAGTAGATTCTGCAATCGTTATGCTGAAACCTAAGCCGCCACCATTCAGAGCGTTAGATGAGGCAGTTTTTTTTGAAATAGTACGATTTCTCTTTATGCATCCCAATAAAAAAGCAAAACACGGCTTAAAATACTACCTTGAAAAAAAGAAAAAAGATTTAAGACTTTTGAATCTGAACTCCTTGTCCGAAGTTTTGGAAAAAAGGGCGAGAAATCTAACGCCGAGTGAAATAAATATGATTGCTAATACCCTACTCATGGAGTATCGCAATCGATGAAGCGCTTTGAATATCAAGGCTTTAAATTCCTTGTGTTTAACGATGTTTACTATCCTTCAGATGACACTTTCCTATTAATTGACAACTTAAAGGTATTTGTAAATGATCACGTTCTTGATATGGGTACTGGGTGCGGTGTTTTGGCCATTCTAGCTGGAAACATTGCTAAAAAAGTAGTGGGGGTTGATATTTCTGAGAAAGCGGTTTTGAATGCGAGAATAAACGTCCTTCTAAACAGAATGGAGGCGCGTGTTGAGGTACGCCTAGGAAATTTGTGGGGCGCCTTAAAACCTAATGAACAATTTAGTTTGATACTTTTTAATCCTCCCTACCTGCCGATTAACGCTTCTGAAAGGAGGACCGGTATTATCGAAAAGGCGTGGGACGGAGGGGAGAATGGAAGGGCGGTAATTGACGCGTTCCTTTCAAACTTCGATAAGTTTTTAGAGGATACAGGTAGAGTGCAGATGGTGTTATCCTCGTTATCGGGGATAGAACGCACTATTTCCTATCTCGAGAAGAAGGGGTTTCAAGTTAAAAAAGAGGCGGAAAAGAAATTTTTCTTCGAGAAATTAGTTTTAATTACTTTCAAAAGAGAATAAGCGGTTTGAACTTCTTTTTTAGACATGTTTAAAATGTCACAATTTTTATTTTTATAACGGTTAAACCTCTTTTGAAGGATTCGACCCTTTTGGAGGGACTAGATTGCCGATTAACCTGAATCCCGAGGCGCAGGTAGCTCTAAGAAAACTGGAAGAGGCGAAAACAAGGGAAGAAAAAATCGCCGCTATACAAGAGTTGCTGCAGCGTATGGACAAACATAAAGGGACGGAGAATTTTGTAAATCAGCTCAAAAAGAGATTAGCGAAGCTTCGCGCCGAAGCCGAAAGGGAAAGGTTGAAGAAATCTAGTGGGGCGCCCAGCTTTAGCGTTAAGAAGCAAGGAGCTGGACAGGTGATTCTGGTTGGTTTAACAAACTCTGGCAAAAGCACTATTCTGAACTACCTAACTGGTGCGAGGGCTAAAGTGGACGCATATCCCTTCACAACAACTCGCCCCGAAGTGGGAATCTTAGACTTTCAATCAGTTCCCATACAAATAGTTGAAGTCCCTGCTCTCTTCGATGGTTGTAGTGGCAGTGAGAACGGTCCCCAAATCCTATCCGTCATTAGGAATGCTGACTCCATAGTTCTAGTTATCGACCTCTCTCAAGATGTTTTGGAGCAGGTTAGAACACTCTTGAACGAGTTGGAATCTGCAGGGATTCTACTCAACTTGAAACCTCCTCCCGTTGAGGTGAAAAAGACGGGTAGTGGAGGAATTCAGCTAATCGGCCTGCAATTTTTTGATGGGGCTCGAGAGGAGATTATAAATTTTTTGAATAAGCGGCGAGTGTTAAACGCGGTGGTTCGGATATGGGGTAAAATTTCCCTAGACGATATTGACTTGGCTATGGACAATAGTGTCGTATACAAGGAGGCGATAATTGTAGCCACTAAGGGTGATTTGCCAGGGTCTTCACGGAATTATAAAACTTTACTAGATACCTATGCTCAAAAGTTCGATATCTACCCGATATCCATTCTCAAAGAGAAAGGTGTAGAAGAGTTTAAAGCGGGCTTGTTCAAATCCCTTGGAGTGATTCGAGTCTATACCAAGGAGCCTGGAAACATCATTTCCGACAAACCGATTGTTCTCGAAAAGGGTGCTAGTGTTGCGGATGTTGCAAAAAGGCTTCATGTGCGCTTCCTTAAAAACTTCAAGTACGCTCGCATTTACGGGAAATCCGTGAAACATGAAGGCGAAAAAGTGGGGCTAGACCACGTGCTAGCGGACAATGATATTGTTCAGTTTTATTTCCACTGATGCGGATGGTAAAATTGTTAAAAATCAAAGTGATACTTCTGGAACCGGAAAACGCTGGAAATGTTGGAGCAATTGCACGTGCAATGAAAAATTTCGCTTTAGAGGAACTCATACTGGTGAACCCAAAATTTGAGAGCTTTCTTGAAGCAAGGGTACGCGCAATGCACGGTTTAGATATTCTAGAAAAGGTGAAAATACTCACTAGTTTTGAAGAAGCGATTTCTGATGTAGATTTTCTGGTCGGGACGACAGCAAAAACTGGTAAGAACTACAATGTTCTCAGAACAACCATTACACCCGAGCAACTAGTGGAAAGATTAGTGGATGTTCATGGAAAAATCGCCCTAGTATTCGGGAGAGAAAGTTATGGGTTAAGTAATGAAGAATTAGAGAGGGTTGATGTCGTTGTGTCGATTCCTGCTTCGAGCTACTCCACGTTGAATGTTTCACATGCTGCTGCAATAATTTTTTATGAGATTTATAAAAGTCAGGCATTTAGGAAAAAAGGCGCCCCAAGGGCTTCTTCAAAGCTAGAAAAAGAAAAGGTCATGGAATACTTTAGTCTCATTTTGAATGACATAAATTATCCTTCATTTAAACAAAAGATTGCTGAGAGGGTTTTTCGTAATATTATTTCAAGGGCTTTTATCTCAGGGCGTGAAATTCACACTCTCATAGGCGTTCTTCGGAGAATACACTCATTTTTATCTTCAAAAATACTTAAAGAGAAACGAAAAACTAAATAAGCTTAGACCACTTTAATCCCCAATTCTACAATCCTCCTTGGGATACGTGAGTAGAGAAACACGATGGGAAAATTACGGGGTTTCAAGAATGATCGATTGTAGTAAACTATCGGAATTATCAGTTTTATTCGAAATCGGGTTTCTTTCCGATAAGATTGTAAACACTCTTTTCAAGTTTTCTCAGGGAGTACGTGCAAATGGGGAAGTTTTGGGTGAAGCCCTAACATTTCTTGAAACAGTTAAGCGAGTGAAGGGGGGTTTCCCGCCTAAACGGATAGTGGCGAACACGCTTACAAGTTTGGAAATCTACCGTTTTGCCCTATTGGCTTGTTCCGGGCGTAGCGAAAAAGGTTTTATAAACGAAATCTCCTCCCTGATGGGTATATTAAAGTCAACACTTGATAAAGAGAATATTAGTAAAAACAATTTAAACAATGTGTTAGTCTTTTTTAGTAAAATTGCTGAAGAGACTCTTAAAGAAACGGGCAAATTTTTCGGGGAAACAGCTTCCTTCAAAAAGTATCCTGATGTTAGGAAAACCTTGGAATTTGAAATAGAAAAAATTTTATCGCAAAACCGTGTGTTAGGTCGGCTTCGATTAGAAGAGTTTCCTAGCGATGCTCAAGAAAAAGCCATAACCCTTCTGTTAAAAACTTTTTCACTTCTATACAACAAATTAGCTTTCTTGTTGAGCAAACTTAACCAACTGCCCCATGAAAACCGAGAAAAGTTATCTCAGATAATCGGAATCACCACTAGGAGATACAATTACCTTATCTCCTTTATAGGCAGTTTAACGGAATTTATAGAAGCTTCAAACATAAGCCACTTTCCTCTGGGAATATATTATACCTTGGAAAGCATAATCAAAAACTTCCAAAAGGGCACTCCCATAATTTTAAGTCTTCTTGGCGAAAGAAAATTCATGTATCTGGATCTTATAACTGTCTTGAAGACTGTTTTAAAGAACGTATTAAACAAGAGGGAAATTGAGAAGTTAGATGAAGGATATCCCTCCTGCATTCTTATTTTCAACATCCCGGTACTGGAAAAGGAGAATATTCTCTTACACTGCCTTGTAGCAAACCAAATCGGCAATTATCTCGTTGAACGTAACGAATCCTTCTTTCAAATACTAGAATCAGAAAATCTCCCCAAATTACTACGACTCCCCCCAAAAAAACCCTCTAATTTTAAAGAACAAGAGCTAGAAAGAATCGGAATCGTTGAACAAGCCCTAAACAAAATTAAAAAATGGGTTATAACTATTGCCTCCGACTTGTTTGCAATCCACATTTTTGGCCCCGCCTACTTATTCGCCTTCTCCAAATACCTCCCTGCTGCCCGCGAATCGGACGTACCCCTAGAAACTCGTTTGAAAATTACAGCTGAAGAACTGAAGGAGTTAAACTATACTAAAAATGATGAGCTAAAAGATAAAATCGAGAAAGTAGAACTGTATGCAGAAAGGAGCCTCTCCTCACTAGAAAGAGAGATATTCAATCTAATTCCCAAAATAAGAGAAAAAGTAAGAGCATTGACTATCGGGCACCGATACACTCTACAAATCTTCGAGGAGGAGGTGCCCTTGCTGGTTTCCTCCCTCTTAAATCTCATACCTCCTAATGAGATTTTGGACTTTGAAAATAAGACTAGCCGCCCTGCAAAACTAGTTTCAATTCTCAATGCAGGCTGGCTATTCAAACTAACCAAAATAGACAATGTATACCGGATGCTCAACGCAAAAACTCTCGAAGAGAAAAGCCAAGTAGATATTAAAATAAATCGCCTAATACAAAAATCAATAGAGCTAAGTGAGATACACAGAAAGATGAGCGAGGTAGTGGAATGACCATACTTTCAACAAAGAGTATACTAGAAAGACTATTCCACAAAGATCCCAAGAAAAGACTGGTTGTCACCCCTATAATCAATCATAAAGACCAGATTGCTAACAGCTCAATAGACCTAAGACTCGGAACCGAATTCATCATAACAAAAAGAACCAAATATCATCTCCTTGACCCAATGCAAGAGGATATTGAATCACAAATAGAACAATACCAAGATAAAAAATATATCAGTTTTAAAAGAAAACTCATCCTCCAGCCACGCCAATTTGTGCTAGGAAGCACCCTTGAATACATAAGACTCCCTAACGATCTTCTTGGATACGTTATCGGAAGATCCTCATGGGGTCGCGTTGGTTTAATCATCGCTACGGCAACAATGGTAGGACCCGGCTTCGCTGGCTCACTAACACTAGAACTCGTTAACTTAGGGGAAGCCGATCTGGCTCTGTATCCCGGAACAAGGATAGCTCAACTAGTACTGCACACGCTGGATCAGGAGGATAGCGGTTACATTCAGAAACCCGAATCAAAATACATCGGTGCTGTGGGCCCTGAATTCAGCAAGATACACACGGATAAAGAGTGGAAACTACTACGATAACAAATCAAAAAAGCAGGTAGAAATTTTCACGGTCGCGAGTATGAAGCGAAGTGTTTGAGGGGGTCAATTTTTATTTTCTTCAGATACAATTTTGACCCTAGCAGGTCTTGGAAGTTTCATCCCACCAATACGAAGAATATCCTTCAGCAGTTCCCTGTTCCTTGGTGTGTCGTTTGTCCAAACACTGCAAATGACCTGCCCATCTCGAACACGCGCTACTCGGCCAACTGGCTTTCCGAACGCCTTGCGCATTCCGTCCTGCAAACGATCCGCACCCGCGAACGCCATCATTCTGTTTTCCCTGATGATATGGAATGGTTTCACGTGTATGACGAAGTGGTAGTCGTCTCTTCCTATTTTGTTTGTAAGGTTTCTGTTTATCGAAATGCGTAAAGCTTCAAGCGCCTTATGGCTAACCTGGCATCTCTCCTCTATTATGAGGTCTCCTCTCAGATTGAATTTTGCTTTACGATTACCCATATCATAAATTCTTATCTTAGGATCCGGGCCGCCCCGAACGTATTCTCTCCTAGTATAGGGTGGTCGATCGATCCTCGTGTAACACTTTGCGGGTCTCTTAGACATTTTGTTCGCCTCTGTGTAGTCACGGAACTAAAAACCAGCATCCAATATTAAGATTTCCCCCATTGTTCCTTGAAAGTTCTACGCTTCCAATCCCACCTAAGATTTCTTCTTCGAAAATTACGGGCATTCTCTAAGTGGTTTAAGTTACCCTTATACAACTTGCGAATCGGAAAGAAACTTCTTTTTCTTTACTCCAAATTTCTTTTCTTGGATGATTCATGTTGCTGAATATCGGGCGTGTATTTGGTCTTGTTTGAATGCGGCAAAATCTTTAAAGAAGAACCGAAGAGGAAAAATAAACCGAGGGTTTTTTGGCGCCTTTCATACTTTGTTTAATATTCCTGTTATATGTTTGATTGTTGATTTTTATAGTTACAGTGTCTATCAAAAAATACTAGGATACCTTTCTCTTTAAAAAAGGAGAATTGGTGGATGGCTCTAAGAATTTCAGTTTAGCTACATAAGATGGCTAGCGAGCTTCGGCAGTCAATTAACACCTTCACTTGGAGGGTGAGCATTGGAAATGCAGGATATTAGTCGTCAACCAGCTTCCAGAATTCTACCTCATCCATGAAGTTCTTTCCCACGCGGATACGCGAAGGGCCAGTCACGCTTTCTAATAGCAGCTTCTGCTCAATCTTAGCAACCATGTGGCGTGTGAATAGAACCGCGTCTGGATTCACGCTGATACTGTTCGCGCCCATTCGAACCAGAAACTCTAAATAATCTGGATATACGCTGGGTGCTTGCCCGCAGATAGATGTGGTTACACCATACTTCTTACATATCCTAATGGTGTACGCGATTGCACGTAGAACCGCTAGATTCCGCTCATCGTACAACTCTTGAACGCTAGCATCGTTTCTGTCCACTCCAAGTATCAGCATTGTGAGGTCGTTTGTTCCAAAACTGACTCCATTGATTCCTTCTTGGCATATCTTATCGATCAATAACACGCTGCTCGGGACCTCAACCATGATCCAGATTTTAAAGTCCGGATCTTTCTCTGGATCTAGCCCCTCTTCCTTCATAATCTCCTTTGCTTTTCTGAAAACCTCCAAGGTTCGGACAAAAGGCAGCATCACCCATAGATTCTTCAGTCCAAACTCATCTCTAACTTTCCTTATCGCCCTGCATTCAAGTCTAAAAACATCAGGCTCCTTAACATATCGGAATTGTCCCCTGTAGCCGATCATCGGATTGGGTCCAACGTGTCCTGCTTCTTCTTCGTATTTCTTTCCTCCTTCGAGGGCTAGGAACTCGTCCGGTTTAAAGTCTAGGAATCTGTATACTACTGGACCCGGATTGAAGGCTTCTGCTACTTTTCTTATTCCTTCTGCGAATTGGTCTATCATCTCTTGTTCTCCGCCTTCTTCGATGAGTTTTCGTGGGTGCTTCCCGATGTTTATCATTAGGTGTTCTGCTCTGAGTAGTCCTACGCCGTCTGCTTGTGTCTGTTTTGCAACTCTATCTGCTATTTCAGGTATCGAGAGGTTTACGTAGATTTTTGTGGCTGTAGGTATCGTCACTGGGCTGGTCGGTGCGGCTACTGCTTCCTCTTTTTTGGTTTCTAGAATTCCTCGGTACACGATGCCCTTTCCACCGTCAACAGTTATGTATCCCTCGTTTGCTAAGACCGTGGTTGCTTTCTCTGTTCCTACCACACAGGGGGTTCCGAGTTCTCGGGACACTATCGCCGCGTGGCACGTGTATCCTCCTTCATCGGTTACTATTGCAGCGGCTTTTTTCATCGCTGGAACCCAGTCAGGTGTGGTCATTTTGGTTACAAGAATATCCCCTTCCTTCACTTCGTTTATGCCGCTGGCGTCCACAATTACTTTCACTGGGCCTGACACTATTCCTGGGGATACTCCAAGCCCTCTGAGTATTATCTCCCTTTCCGTAGTGGTTTCTGGTTGAGCTTCTTGTACGACTGTTTTCACGGTTCCTGCGTGGACTGTTTCGGGCCGTGATTGAAGTAGATATATCTTTCCGTTTTGGTCAACTGCCCATTCAATATCTTGGGGGGCTCCGTAATGTTTTTCGAGTTGTATGCCGTATTGCGCTAATTTTTTGATCTCTTCGTCTGTTAAGGCTGGGATGTTTTGTCTTTCGGGGGGAACCTCTAAGTGCTCTGTTTTTCTCGTTTTAGGGTTCAGTGTGTATTCTACTTTTTTTGTTACTACATGTTTTTCGATTATTTCTAGGCTGGATTTGTCCACTACGTACGTGTCTGGTGTCACAGCCCCGCTTACCACGGCTTCCCCTAATCCCCAATTTGCTTCTATCATTATTTTTGTGGTATCTCCGGTTGCTGGGTGAAGGGTGAACATCACTCCTGCCGCCTTCGCTTGAACCATTGCTTGGACTGCTACGCTAATTAGGACGTCCCGGTGTTTGAAACCCTTTTCATGTCTGTAAGTTATCGCTCTTTTTGTAAATAGGCTACTCCAACATTTTCTTACGGCTTCGAGTAATCCTTCTCTACTTACATTTAGGTAAGTGTCCTGTTGCCCCGCAAAAGATGCGCCTGGCAATGGAGGAAGAATGGTTTTACCATTCTTTGTCCTCTGCGGAGGCGCTTGATCTCACGGCTACCAGCGGGTTTTCCTGCTTCATCCTTTTGCTAAGCTCATCGTAACTATTCATTATAGCCTTTTTAATATCCTCTGGGATCGGTGTAGATTCAATGGTCTGTCTAATCTTGTTTGACGCCTCTTCGAGCTGTTTGTAGTCCCTAATATCTATTTTTTCGAGTATGCTGAATATTTTGTCTTCTATCTTTGTGTCCTCTAGGAACTTTTTGTAGGCGTAGGTGGTTACCGAAAAACCCGGCGGAACCGGAACTTTGGCTTTTGTTAACAGCTCACCTAGGTTGGCGATTTTTCCTCCTACTTTGGCTATATCTTCTTTTCCTACCTCTTCGAACCATAAGATTAGCTTATTTTCCCTGCTGCTCATACTCATACCCTCAGCTTTCGGTGTAGTATGTCAATTTAATAGAAACATTTTATTAATGTTTTGTAGTAACCCCTTACAATTAAATACTTTTTCTAGTTTTTTTGCAATCTCTATTCTATTTTACGGTAAATTATAGCAAAAACTATTAGGTTGTATTTCCTCCTCTCCCTTCCTTATTCTTCCAGTTTGAAGAGGTGTAATACTGCTTTTTTATAATTTATAATTTCGTATTTTGAATGGTGGATGTAAAGTGGCTCATTTGTAAGTAGTCTGAGTATAAGATCTGCTCTTACGATTTTCGCGATTCTTAAAAGATAGTGCTGCAGCTCCGGGGGCGGTCGGATAGAATAGATAAGATCACTACCCTCATAAACTCTTACATTTGGCGAAATTATATCATCAACCACGGTTCTGATACGCGAGTTCGGCAGCTGTTCTATCATATGTGATTTAATATCAGTAACTAGAATCTCTGTTTCTGGTAGCTTCTCTGCGAGCGCCACAGCTATTTGGGGAAACTTTCCCACCCCCACTTCGACAATTTTTCTAGAGTACTTGTACCTATCTACAATGTATTCAATTATGTCTTCGGCGTCTATTAACCTCATCTTATTAACAATCTTTTTGTACTTTTAATTGGCTTTAATCAGTCTTGTATAGGTGATTTTGACATGGGTATCTTGAGTGTGTCCTCTATTCTGATGAGTTCATTAATTTTGGCCATTCGCTCTCCGCCCATTATCCCTATCTTGATTATCGGACAGTTTAGTCCTACCGCTATGTGTGCCAATGCTGGATCCGTGGTTTCCCCTGATCTGTGTGACGCTATAGGGGTAATATTGCTTTCATGAGTTAGTTCTACCGTATGTCTTGTATCTGTTAGGGTGCCGACTTGGTTGGGTTTTATTATGGCCCCCGTTACTGAACTGTTTTCTATCGCTGTTCTAAGACGATTTTTGTTGGTTACTATGAGGTCATCTCCCGTTATAACGCATCTGTCTTTCACATTCGCAGTTAGTTTTGCAAAATATGTGAAATCTTCTTCTTGGAACGGGTCTTCGAAGAGTGCGATTTCATAGTTCTGTATGAGTTCTAAAATGTATTCCAACTGTTGTTCGGGGGTTAATCTTTTGTTCTCCTTTCTGTAAACATATTGTTGCTTTTTACTGTCCCATAATTCTGATGCAGCTGCATCTATACCAATTCTGGCTCTCACTCCTGTTTCCGCCTCCACTTTTTCTATCGCTTTGGTTAGCGTTTCTAAGGCCTCGCTTATAGTCAAGGGCGCTGCCCAGGCGCCCTCGTCATTTCTTCCCAGTACATAGTTTGGATGTGTTTCCATTATCACCTCTGCCGCTGCACGGTGGACCATTACGTTGGTTCTCGCAGCTTCTTCAAACGTTTTTGTCCCTAATGGGAGTACCAAAAATTCCTGAAAGTCTATAGAATCTCCCTTTGTGTGAACCCCTCCTCCGATAATGTTACTGAGTGGAAAGGGGAGCTTCAGGTTTTCCCCCAAATATTGGCATAGCATTACGTTTCTGCTTTTCGAGGCTGCTTTGGCCACGGCGATTGATGTGGCTATTGCTGCGTTTCCACCGATTTTACTAAGGTTTTCTGTTCCGTCCAAACTCCAAATACTCTCGTCAATTTCTGCCTGGTCCTCTACGTCTTTTCCCTCAATTTCAGCGGATAATTCATTTTTTATCAGTTGAATTGATCGTTCTACTCCCCCGTCAGGGAAGGCTTGTACTTCAAACTTTCCAACGCTTGCTCCTGATGGAGCGCAGGCAGAAGTCGTAAATTCTTTAGTTTGAATTAACACTTCTATAGTATCCTTTCCTCGAGAATCAATAATCTTACGAGCTGAGACTTTTTCTATTATAGGCAAATCGGTTCACCTCTTCAAAATGCTTTTTCGATAATTTGATTTTGTATTTGACGTGAAATAACCAGTCTTTCTACAGTAAATTTCTTTAGCTCTTAAACCTAATTATTGGATGGATTATAATTATTGTTTTTGAAACGAATGCTGAAACTCTCTTCAAAGTGATTGATTGAAATGGAGTACGATTTGGATCTGAACCTAGTTAAGTCGGAAGTTAAGAAAAGGAACGCTAGGAGAATTCTACTACAATTTCCTGAAGGTTTGAGGAACTTTGCTTTCAAGATTAGTAAGAAGATCGAATTAGAAACTGGGGTTGAAACGTTAATTTCTATGGATCCTTGTTGGGGTGGATGTGATCTAGCGGAAGATGAAGCTTTAAAACTTAACGCTGACCTTTTAATACACTTTGGGCATTCTCCTTGGCCTAAGAAACCCAAGGTTCCTACCCTGTTTATTGAGGCACGCTCTACGATTGAGGTCAGGGATGTAGTACTAAAAGCGGCTAACTTGCTAAATGTTAAAAAAGTGGGTGTCGCAACCACGGTTCAACACATTCACAGATTAGGGGAAGTTAAAAATATGCTTGAACAACTGGGCTTCGAGGTTTTAATAGGTAAACCCCTTGGCAAGGCTAAATACGCTGGTCAAGTATTGGGCTGCGATTTATCCAGTGTTGAGAATCTTGATGCTGATCAATTTCTATTCATTGGGGGTGGGAGCTTTCATCCTCTTGGAATTGCTTTGGCTACTGGCAAAAACGTGGTAGCCGCAGACCCCTATTCTGGTAAAGTTGTGGACGTGAAAGAAGAGGCCAAAAAAGTTCTCATGCAGAGATACGCTCAAATATCAAAAGCTAGAAACGCAACGAAATTTGGCGTGGTTATTGGTTTAAAGTTTGGACAAACAAACCTAGAATTGGGCAGAAGGATAAAAGATAAAATTGAGAGCAAAGGAAAAGACGCCTACTTACTAGCTGCTAACGAAATAACTCCCGAAAGATTTTATGGACTAGATATAGAAGCACTTGTAATAACCGCTTGCCCCCGAATAGCCATTGAGGACGGTCCTCAGTTCAGAATCCCTGTATTAACCTCCAAGGAGCTTGAACTATTGCTTGACCCGAATTGGGGTAAGCATACTCAGAACAGTTTGGATAATTACAAATTTAAGTTTATTTAATCATCAATTTTTAAAAACAAATGCACTTCTTTAATAAGTAAATACCATTTTTTATTCTACTGGCAACAAAAGAGTTAAAAGTGAATCACCATGAAGTTAGTGCAAAGACTGAAGAAAAAAGAACTCGAAATATTACTTAGTGAACTAGAAGTTAATCCCTCTCCTAAGGTTGAATGGGAGCAATACACAACTTCTAGCGAGGTTGCGGCTAATCTTCTATTTATCGCAGCCTTCATGTTCGATGATATTGTAGAATGCACCGTTCTAGACTTGGGATGTGGCAATGGTATGTTGGGTATCGGGGCCGCCTTAATCGGAGCAAAGCGTGTAATAGGGATAGATCTGGACTCGAAAGTTCTAAGGATTGCGAGGAGAAACTCTTTGAAGACTGGTGTTTCCCAACTAACTGATTTCATAGCTATGGATGTCGCAGCTGTCACTTGCTCGGTCGACACTGTATTGCAGAATCCTCCATTTGGGGTTCAAAGGAAATCAAGCGATAGAATATTCTTAAAAAAAGGGATAGAATTGGCCGATGTAACCTACACTATCCATAAATATGGTTTAAAAAACAGAAGATTTATCACCCAGTTTGTGATGAAAAATGGTGGTTTGGTCGATAAAATTATTCGAATGAAGATGTCTCTCCCGCAAACTTATCCTTTCCATACCAAAAAGAAACATGTAATTGATGTAGACCTGTATAGAATATTAAAAGTGAAGGAAAACGGCATCCTGCCAAACAATTAATAGTTCAGAAACAGAATGTTCAATCCTCCTATCATAAGTGGCTATGAAACTCTAGGGGAGCTTCACTTACTCTCAAAAAAAGTGGAGGTTTAGAGTTGCAAGATTTGAGTAAACCAAAAACTGGAAGCTTGGTTCTTCCTGGCGACTGGCTGGGCGTTATTGAAGAATTTACTCCTGGAGAAGGTACTTACGAAGAAAACGGAATGGTTTATGCGTCAAGTATTGGACGGGTTTTAATTGATAACATTGAAAAAAGGGTGAGAGTGATACCAATAGAAGCGCGTGCACTACCCAGAAAGGGAGATATAGTTCTAGGAAAAGTTACCCAGATTAACAAAATGCTGACTTTTGTTGATATCGCTCGGGTACGAGGGCAAAAACTTGCGAACCCCTTCTCGGCGGTAATTCATATTTCTCAGATTAGTTCCCGATACGTCGAAAATACTTCGGACGCATTAAAACCAGGAGACATTATAAGGGCAAGAGTGGTTGAGGAAGAAGGAGAACTAATCCAATTGACAACAGCTGAAAGAAATTTGGGAGTAATATATGCAACATGCTCTAAGTGTGGATCCGAATTGGAACGTAAGGGAAACATTCTCTATTGTAAAAATTGCGAATCTAAAGAGACCAGAAAACTTGCAAGTGATTATGGAAGAGTAAAAATATAGGATTACCTCCCCCAAACCTTGGCTACTATTGATTATCCCTCCATTTAATTTATTTTTGTTTAAGCAACAAAAAGGATGTGTGTGTTCTTTGAAAATCTCTAGGAGCTAACAAATTTTCGTGAAAAGTTTATTTGTAAGTATCTCTGATATTCAAAAGGTGAGTATTTAATTCGAAAACTTTAATAGTTTCTAAGTAACCCCAAAGAAGTTGATGATATATGAACATAAGAATTGTGGAAAAAAAAGATAATGAACTACGGGTCGAAATAGAAGGGGAAGGACATACCTTATGTAACGCTATAAAGTCCGTCCTCTTTGAAGATGAATCCCTAGTCTTTGCCGGCTATAGAATAGAACACGCCTTGCTCTCAAAGCCAATCTTATACATTAAAACGAATGGAAAAAAGGATCCCTTAACTCTACTAAATGAAACTCTCGAGAAATTATCGGATCGCATTGAAGAGTTCAAAGAAAAATTTCAAAAGGAACTCGATAATCTTTAATTAAAAATCGCGAAAGAAGAATTGCATCTCTTTTATTAGTATAAGAGGGTGGTCTCACGAGTTTTTCTAGAAAAGAAAGCGAGTCTAGTGTGATGGCTGAGTACAAGCCTCTGAAAGAAATATTAACAGATAAAAGTTTAGCTAAACTTGGAGATGGTATTGTAAACCTCCTGTACTCCCTGGTAAAATCAAAATTTGTTGGCAAACCTGACGGTGCCAAAGTGCCAGATACCGTTTTGGCAGAGGCTGTCAGGCAAGCGGGTATACGAAAATATATTTCTTCCAGGCAAAACGCTGATAGTCTGGGTGATGCCGCCGAAGCGTTAATCGCTTACTCTTGGTTAAAAGACTACTTTGAAATAAAAGAAACCGCAGAGAGACTCAGTTCCCTAATACCTCAGGAAAAAGTGATAAATCGTAAGACCGAAAAGGAAATAAGCATTCAAATTTTTACATCTTTGCTGCAAGACCTTTTAGCCAGGGTTGTAGATGAAAAAACTTGAAATAATATTATATGAATCAATCGTTCTTTTATTACACGCTATCCGATAATGAAACGTGTAGGTGAAAGCGTTGAAATTTTGTCCCCAATGCGGTTCCATATTGCTTCCAACAAAAAACGAAGAAGGACTGACTCTTCTGAAATGTAGAAAGTGCGATTATTCATGCGAATTGGAAAAAGAGTCAGCCGGGGAATATAAAATCACAAAGGAAATTAAACACTCCCCTCGTGATAAAACTACCATAATAGAGGACGAGGATGCGGTTCAAACTATGCCCACCGTAAAGGTTACGTGCCCAAAATGTAACCACAACAGAGCTGTGTACTGGCAGCTTCAAACTAGAAGTGCTGATGAGGGGTCAACAATATTCTATCGTTGCCTCAAATGTCGTCACACTTGGAGGTCTTATTAAAACTCTCACAAAAAACGAAAGCATATTATATTTTTATTTGTCTGAGTGGCACGATGTAATATGTATGTTTTTTGAGGGGGTGTATGTGACTTAGCGGTTGTGAAGGGAGATTTATGAGGGCTTCTTTCCGGGAATCAAGGCTTAAAAAAGGAGATAGACAAACCACCAACAAACCCAAAAAAAGATAAAATACATACCTACTACATCATGCCGACCCAAGATGAGTATGCTGGTGAAAGATACGCAAAAAACTCTTACAAGAGATTTCTCTCACGGAACGTCTCCTTATTCGCGGTTAAATGAAAAACGATCGTCTAAAAAGGGCGGCACTCCTTGACTATCCGCGAAAAGAACGAATCTTTATATTTAACATCTCTTGATAGAATAGAAGTTTCTTTCGAGTTCATTGATTATTCTTTCGACTAACTCAAACAATTCTTGAATATCGTCTTTGAAATAGAGATAATCTTTAGTACCCACACTTCTCGAATAACCTTTAACAGTCTCATTTCTGGGGGAATTAAGCTTTTTTATTTCATGATAAATTCTTTGAATAGCCGCTAACTGGGAGGGTTTCAATACCGAAGCAAGCTCAACTTTAATGGAATCATACGTTTCTGTTATAAACGGAAATTTGTGAGGCGGGATATTACACAAACCCTTGTTATCCGTTTTGTCTAGGCTCTCAGAAAAAGTGTCTCTTATAACTGCAAGCTCATTAAGCAAAGCCTGCTTAATAATATTCTTTTTTCTTTTGTTTTTCCACCATTCCGCTACTTCATACAGCACAAAACCTACTATAACTCCGATAATTGCAGATACTGCATTCCAAGATATTTGTTCATTCATTTTTTATTACACCCGCCCAAAATGCTATCTTGTTAGCTAACCTTAAACTCTTTCAAGAAAATCTGCTAGTGCTGTGGCAATCGCAGAAATTTCCCTAAAAATCGCGATGGCTTTTTCCACATCACAAGACTCGCCTACACCAGACTTAAGTTGCCCTATAGCGTATCGAGTAGCATAATCTATCGCATGTTCCTCGTCCCAACCCCTTTCCTTCCAGTAGCGTTTCATCTTGTAGGCACCTTGAATTGTCCCAATCACGTAATTCTCTACAATTTCTTCCAACGGTTTAATCTTCATACTAATCACCCTCAACTCTATATTACAACAC
>JAUQYY010000023.1 GCA_030587505.1 Candidatus Sigynarchaeota archaeon | reverse complement strand
AGAACAGCCTTATTAAAATATTTCATTTAAAAACAATGTAACCCAGGAAGAATTGTTATGGAAGAGGAAGAAAAACCAGAAGAAGAAAAAGTAGACGCCGCAGCAACCTTGCTATTCCTAGCGTTTATCCTGATAGTGGGATACATTCTCCAAGGATGGTGGGCGGGGATATACCCCTTCACGATTAACTACGCAGGGGAAGTGTATCTAACATCACCGGTAGCTCTTATTCTCCTTTGCATCGTGGCGTTTCTGAGCCTCTTAGGAGGGATGGTTAGGGCCCAATACCCCCGCGAGTACTTAGCCATAACAGTAATAGTCGGACTGATTGTGCTGGCAGCGCTAACCTTCATACTCTTATCCCAAGCCGCCAACCCGTTTCAAATACCTTACTAAAAACCTAAAGAAAAGGAGTATTAACCTCGTCTCCTACCCACTCCCACCGAACAGTATTTTAGATAGTTCTCTGAGCCGGTCTATACCTCTGATTTCCCTTTTATAGAGGGGAACCTCGGTGATATTAAAGTCGTCGTAGAGTTCATGTATCTCCTTAAGGTTCTCCATCTGCATGCTACGCCGAGCTCGGCAGAACGCACAGTCAGGGATATCAGGGTAAATCATGTTGACGATGATGTGGTCGCAGGGAATCTCATACTCGTTGAGAGCAGACAGCAGCCTCTCTGTTTCAAAGACGGACATAGCTTCGGGTATCATAACGATCACGAAAGCCGTGCTCTCGGGATCCGAAAGCTCACCCCTAGCAACATCAATTGTGTTCTTAAGCCTCTCTAAAGCCTCTAGACTACGGTCCTCCTCGCCACCCTTTCCAAGCAATCTTTTAAAAACTCCAACGAATTTTCCGAAATACTCCCTTATCTTCAGCAGACTCATAACCCAACTGTTAAGTATATCCGGTAGGGACAGAAGCCGCAGCGTGTGGCCTGTGGGAGCCGTATCAAAAATCACAAGATCGTACTCGGGGTTTTCAATGTACTCGAGCACCTTAGCAAAAGCCAACGCTTCATCCGCCCCGGGTGGAGTCATCCCAGTTAAACCACCCATTCCCTCCAGAAAAGACTGCGCTTGAAATTCGGAGAGTTCACTATCCTCCAGTGTTTTCTGATACTCCTGAAAAGCCTTACGAGGATCAATCTCCAACCCATACAGATTTTTGACACCCTTAATCTTCCTTATTTCAGAGCCAATTGGCTGGTCAAAACTATCACTCAAGCTGTGAGCTGGATCAGTGCTAATAATCAGCGTCTTCTTACCGTGTTCCGCCGCCCAGATAGAGGCCGCGGCAGAACAACTGGTCTTACCAACTCCACCCTTTCCGCCAAACAGCATGAATCTTACTTCCTTTTCCTTCAGAAGATCCGTTAACGTCATCTCTGACTTCCTCCGTTCGTACACTTTTAGTGCCCAGTGAGAAGTAATCCACCGAGACTTAAATTTATTTTTCAGAACCGTAAAGAAGAACCTTCTTGATAAAACTTGATTCAAACAGTGTTAAGCAGCCGTATTAAAAGGCCCATATTAAACACTTTCAAGGAACATTCCAATAAACGGAACTGATCACGAAGTAGAACGAAGGTTTAACATACTTATAAGGACGGCGTTTTTACTTTAGAATATCTACTGGAAGGTGTTATTCGATTTTTACTCTTTTTCCTGTAACCATGTAAATGATTCTTGATGCTAGGTTGCAGGAGTGGTCGGCTATTCTCTCGAGGTATCTTGCCACGAAAAGGAGATTAGCGGCGTCGGAGATTCCGCTCGGCTTCTCGATTACGAGAGTTATGAGTTCTCTGAAGATTTGGTCGAAGAGAGCATCTATCAAATCATCCTCTTCGGATAGTTTCTCTAGGTTGTCAACTTTTCTTGTGATAAACGCGTCCATGGCTTTCTTAATCATGCCTTGGGATATTTCTGACATTCGGGGAATGTCTATGAGGGGTTTGAAGAAGGGTTTTCCCGCCGTTTTCTTGGTGATTTCGGCGATGTTCCCGGAGAGGTCGCTTATTCGGTCTAGGTCGGTTATGATTTTGAGGCTGGTGGCTATGAATCTCAGGTCGTCAGCCATCGGTTGTTGGAGCGCCAGTAGGTTCATGCAAATTTTTTCTATCTCGAGTTCCAGTTCGTCTATCTCCTTGTTCTTTTCCAGAACCTTCTCCGCTAGCTCAACGTCCTGTTTCTTCAGGGATTCAACCGAGTCGCGAACAGCTTCAACCGCCATCTCACCCATCTTTGTAACGAGGTCGCCTAAGTGTTTTAACTGCTCCCTGTAGCGTAACCTTATTTTCCTTTTCCTTCCTTCCTTTTCCTCCAATTCTTCTCCTTCCTTTTTAGCCGAACTTTCCAGTTATGTAGTCCCTTGTGCGTTCTTCCCGCGGGTTTTCAAAAATCTTCCTTGTCTTATCGTACTCTACAAGCTCACCCAGATACAGAAACGCTGTGTACTGGGAGACTCGGGCAGCTTGCTGCATGTTGTGGGTTACGATAACAACTGTTATTTTTTCTTTGAGTTCCCATATAAGGTCTTCTATTTTCGCGGTGGCTATAGGATCCAGCGCCGAGCACGGTTCATCCATCAACAAGACTTCCGGCTCTATGGCTAACGCGCGCGCTATGCAGAGTCTTTGCTGCTGACCGCCAGAGAGTTCATACGCGTTTACATTCAGCCTATCCTTGACCTCATCCCACAGCGCAGCGCTTCTCAAACTTTCTTCAACGATTTTATCCAGTTTCTCGCGGTTGTTCACTCCGTGAATCCTGGGACCGTAGGCAACATTGTCGTAAATGGACATGGGGAACGGGTTTGGCTTTTGAAAAACCATTCCAACTCTTTCCCTGAGCCTTACCACATCGGTTCCATAATTGTAAATGTTCTCCCCGTCGAGAAGAACTTCACCCTCAACCCTTGCTCCGTCCAAGTCACACATCCTGTTAAACGACCTTATCAAGGTTGTCTTTCCGCATCCCGAGGGGCCAATAATTGCGGTTACTTTGTTTGTATAAATTTTGAGGTTAATATTTTTCAAAACGTGGGTCTTTCCAAACCACAGATTTAGGTTTCTTACCTCAATTTTTACGTCCTTGTTTGCGCGTTTGCTTTCTTTACCCTTTTTGTTGTTTCGACTGTTAAGTATCATTTTGTTTAAAGCTGACAACACTTGGTTCACCAGCCCTTTCTTCTTTTTCTGCTTTTGTTTCGGATGTAAATTGCTGCCAAGCTAAAGAGGAGAACAAGCCCGAGTAGCACGAGTGCTGTCCCGAATTCGTAGGGTCTGTTTACGCTTGCAAATGGGCTTGATGTCGCCTCATAGTATAAGTGGTATGTTAGAGCCATGACTGGCTGAAAGATACTCGTAGGGTAGAGGCTGCTCTGGTAGAAGATCGCCGCGGCGAAAAGTATGGCTGCGGTTTCACCTGCGACCCGCCCAACTCCGAGTATGGTGCCAGTGGAGATTCCCGGCGCCGCTACGGGGAGAACAACGGATGTGATCGTCTCCCACTTCGTCGCCCCTAGAGCTAGGCTGGCTTCTCGGAAGCCTCGCGGAATGGTTTTTAGTGCCTCTTCCGTTGACTTAATTATTATCGGGAGCGCCATGAATCCCAGTATGAACCATCCTGAAATTAGGGAGACTCCGAAGTTTAGCTGCTTTGAGAAGAAGGCGAAGCCGAAGAGGCCGAAAACTATGGAAGGAACCCCCGCCAAATTGCTGATGGTCTGATTTATGAATGATTTGAACTTACCCTCGTGCAAGTACTCGTTAAGGTAAATCGCCGATAAAACTCCGAGCGGTACAGCTATGCACATAGCTCCCGTTACAAGGGCGAGTGTGCCGAATATCATGGGAAGTATTCCGCCATACGGCATGAATTCCCCACCGTAGAGCATCCTGTATCCGGGGTTTCCGGTTAGAAACTCTACGCTGATTACTGGCGCGCCGTAATAGACGACCACTCCAATTATTATAATAAATGCTGCCAGGATGATGAACGTGGGAATGCTGAAGAGGATCTCCCCTATACACACACGATTCCTGATAGTAACCCACTCTTTCTCGTCACTCATTATCTTGAACCTCCAAACTTCTTCCTGAACCTAGCGTTAATCAGATCCGCCACGAAGTTAACGATGTACGTTATTCCGAAGAGCACAAGCCCCACTCCGAAAAGAGCGTGGTAATGCACACTACCCACAGCGGTTTCCCCCATCTCCGCAGCTATGGCGGCGGTCATGGGTTTAACAGAGGTGAGAAACATTTCTAGGGACAGGGGAGGGATGTTCGCTACTCCTCCACAGACCATGAGGACCGCCATTGTTTCTCCCAGCGCCCTCCCAATAGCTAGAATGATGCTCGCCGTGATACCAGAAATGGCAGCGGGTAGAAGCACCCTCCATACTGTTTGGAAGTGAGTTGCCCCCAGTGCGAGTGACGCTTCCTTATAGTCTTTGGGTACAGAGCTTATCGCGTCCTCGCTGATTGAAACAATTGTGGGGAGAATCATAATAGACAGGATTATCGACCCAGCCAGAGCCGACTGGCCGGACCTCAGACTAAAAATGTTAGCAATCCAAGGGGCGAGAATAGTGAGCCCAACGAACCCATAAACTACAGACGGAACTCCAGCCAGAAGTTCGATGATTGGCTTTACAATGTTTTTGACTGTTGGAGAACAGTACTCTGCCAGATGAATAGCTGAGAGTATGCCGATTGGGAGGGATATAAGCAGTGCACCACCCACAACAATGAGGGAGCCGGCTATGAGAGGTAAAATTCCAAAATTGAAACCGGATGGATCCCATGTTGACCCCGTAACAAAGTTTACGAGACCCGTAACAATGTTTCCGTTATTCAGAAGCCAAATGTATTCAGAGTACCCCATCTCCTTAAGAAGAGGAAGAACGTACGGTCCGTAACCCATGTACTGAAGTATGGGAAGACCCTGCTGAATTAGGAAAAAGAGGATGAGCATGGTAATCACAAAACTCGAGAGAGCACAAACGCCAGTGAACCCCTCCGGAGAGAAAAATCTCCGTGAATACTCCAATCCCCTTAACCGTAGCGTCTCAGCACTAGGTGCTGGACGCCTAAGAGCTTCAATAGGCCAAAGGGCTTTGAAACCCGTCCAAACACGTCTTAATAGTTCCATCATCGACACCTAGAACCGTACGTTTTGACATCCATACAACACATCCTAAACGATTGGAACATACCCCGCTGACTCTACCGCTTTCTGACCAATTGGGCTCAGCACAAAGTCAAGGTACATGGCGGTAAGGGAACCCTCTACCGGTATTCCATTAGTCACGTAGTATAGTTCCCTATAGGCGGGGTATTCCCTATTCCTAATGGTTTCTTTCGTTGGGGGGAAGAATGTCCCGTTTTCTCCCGCGATTTCAGCCGTATTTACGTTCTTTGCGTATGCGAAGCTGCAATATCCAATCGAGTTGGGAGTGTTTATAACCGAATAAACCATGTCTTGATTATTGGTCACTTCTTGGTTTGCCCTGGTGTGGCTGACTCCAAAGGATTTTTCGAACATTTCTCGAGTTCCAGAATTAGGCTCCCTTCCGACAACCCAAATAAGGGTTGGAGGAAAACTCGAGTTCACCTCACTCCAGAGGGTGTAGACGCCGCTGAATATTTTCGCCACCTGGTCCTTCGTCAGCTTCAGGTCTCCCTGAAACTTGCCAGGAACATTCCAAATTATACAAATGGCATCAAGAGCTATAGGGTGAAGTTCCAGCACAACTCCTCTCGCAGCAGCCCTGCTGAGCTCATTACTCTTTGGAGGACGGGAGACAGCGCCGATGGGTGAAATCCCATCAATAACGTTACTGTACCCAAGACCCGAACCCCCGGCAGAAACTTGAACATTTACACCAGTAAACTGGTGGAAGAGAGGAGCTATTGCAAGGGAAATCGGGAGTACTGTTGTAGACCCCGCGATGTTTATGGTGTCCGTAGACTGCCCCGTATACAAGCCTAGTGTTTGCTGTAACTGTTGCTGGGGTTTTACATATATGAAAGGATAAATCACGAACACCGAAACCGCAGCTATCGCCAGTATAGCCAGTATGATCAGCGCTATTTTTTTGGGGGGTAGTTTTAGCACTGCTCTCATTTTCCTCAGTGCCATCGCATTGCGCCTCTCCTTCGGGAGAGACATCTAAGCGTCATGCTATACGAATATTTTCCTAAAGATTCTTAAGGATACACATGTATCCTTATGTTAGGTGACTAATATGGAGTCTAGGAAAATACAGGAGGTTAAAGGATCCTTTTACGTTTACCTACCAAAGAATTGGTGCGCAAAGGCCAAGCTAAAGGGTGGAAGCGAGGTCAACATTCAAGAGGTGGAGGATGGAAGTCTGATAATATTCTCAGACAGGGAGTCTCACATGCGAAAGCTGAATGGCACCCTAGACATAGAAAACTGCGAATCGAACATGGCTCAGGTAATGCTACTTGCAAGCTACATAATAGGACTCGACCAAATGAACCTAGTGTCCTCAAAGGAGATATCCCTCGAATTTAGGGAGAACGTAGAAAACGCTGTTAGAAACATGATAGGGATAGAGGTTGTTGACGAAACTGATAGGACCATCGTGATCAAGGACATCAGCGAAGGGACATCTATAAGGCCCATAATTCAAAGGCTGCTCAACACTACTGGTTACATCCTAAACAGCGTTGTCCGTATTCTCCGTAACGGAGACCGCAAAGAGGCGAAGGTTATCATTAACCGTGACGACGACGTTGACCGCTACAATTGGCTCATACAGAGAATGGTTCACCTAATACTGGAAAATCCATCCCTAGCCCGAGAACTGAACATACGCCCCATAGAGGGTCTACACTACAGTCACATTACACGGTACATAGAGAGAATAGCGGACCACGCAGTGGCTATAGCCGAGCAGATTCTGATCAGCGGAGCAGGCAACGAGGAATTATCCAAGTTTGCGGAGAAGGCAAACAATTTGTACAGCTCGCTTCTCAACGTGTTTTTCAACAGAAACCTAGGTAAGGCCTTCGAGATTCTAGACCAGAGAAAAAGTCTCAAAAAAGAATTGAGAAGTATGGAGGCTGCCTTCCCGGAGAATAAGGTAATTATCATACATCTCGAGAGAATTATTGATTACTGTTCAGACATTTCTGAAACAGCGATTGATCAAACCCTCTACGAAATAATACTCAAGGGACGAGACATAAAGTGTACTCGGCGTTGAGTTAGCAGCGGTTATCGCGGAAAGTCTCTGTGAAATACTCGGATAAAAATAAATTGACAGAGGATAGCTCTTCTTAAAACTAAAATTAGACCTCTTTTAAGAAAAGACTCAAGATGGTGAAACGTTAACGCAACAACACAGCGTAGAAAAGCTGTTTCACGCTACCCCCTTCCTTTAGTAAAAGGGGGCTTCATAAGTTTTTAAAAGTC
>JAUQYY010000022.1 GCA_030587505.1 Candidatus Sigynarchaeota archaeon | reverse complement strand
TTCTAGGAAAATGATTTCGCTGACGCCATTCTTCTCGAAGATTTCCGCTGCTTGAACGGGGGTAAATTTCATTATTTCCTCGGACTTTGTTAGGATTCGCCCCTCCTTGTAGTCGAGGCTCCCCACGGTCCTGTTTTTTCCAATCGCCTTTACGCACTCTTCGAGCTGCTTGATTGACTCCAGGGTTTCGGTGGCGATGATGACCTTCGCAGCGCCCGCCTCCAGAATCTCCACTGCGTCCCTTGGATTGTTTACACCCGCGTCTATAATGATTCTCAGGTCGGTTCTATTGGCGATTTCCTTGATAATATCCAAGTTCGACGCTGAACCCTGTATGGCGTCCAGATCCGCTACGTACAGCTCTTCGAAGCCGAAATGCTTCTGGAACGCCAAGGCCACGTCCACAGGGTCCGAGGAGGAAGCCAAAACGGTTTTCAGAGGCTGATATTTCTGCCGTTCACCCCTTATGGCCTGAACGGCCATGCCTCCCAGCACATCTATAACGGGAATTACCCTCATAACAAACAACCTCTGGTAAATGGAAAAGAGGTTTCGGAGCTAATCGGGTTCAGAAGCTCGGCGTGTTGTAAGTTTTTAAGCTTGAATCGTGTATCTGAATTTAAAAACTTGTTGATGTCACTTAAAGATGTTTGCGTGAAGGTTTCGACTCGTTCATGAGCTGTTAGGTGGTCGCGTTGAAACTGCTGGTCTATGAGTTCTTCTCAGGTGGAGGATACGTTAGGGGGGAGATTTCCGGACTGATCGGTGAAGCCTACGCCATGCTCCGCTACGCGGTTGAAGACTTCAACGCGGCGGGATTTGAGGTGTACACAACTCTCGATCATCGGATTGCCGTGTTTGACCCACCCTTAAAAGCACAACACATCATGGTGATTTACGACTCAGATTCGAACCCGTTCGAGGAAACGCTGAGTATGGTTGACGCCGCGTTTCTAATCGCACCAGAAACGGATGGTGTTCTGTACACGCTTGCCGAAGAGGCGGTCAAACAGGGTGTTGAGCTTTTCGGCCCCCTCCCCTCGGCAATAGAGCTAACCAGCGACAAGAGCCGGCTTCTTGGAATCGCGGAGAAGCTAGGGTTGAGGGTGCCGAGGCACAGAGTTTTGAAAACCACGAACTCCACCGCAAGCATTGAGAGAGAAGCGGGGAGGGTAGGTTACCCGTGTGTGTTCAAGGTTTTGGACGGCGCCGGGAGCGAGGGAATGAGCCTCGTGAGCAGGGAGGAAGAAATCCAGCCAGCCCTGGTGAAGATTCGCAGTGTAAGCGAGCGTGACGAGTTTCTCTTGGAAGAATTTGTGGAGGGTGTAAACGCGAGCGTTAGCCTGATCTCTACCGGAGAATCAGCACTGCCCCTGACTCTCAACTTCCAGTCGGTGAGGGTAGCGCCTCCCAGTGAGGAGTCCAAATACGTAGGGGGATACGTTCCCCTAAGACATAAACTAAGAAAGAGCGCGTTTGAATCAGCTGAAACCCTGGTGAAGAGCGTTGATGGTCTCCAAGGATACGTGGGAGTGGACCTCATTTTGTCAGAAGAGGGGGTGACGATTCTTGAGGTTAACCCACGCCTCACCACCTCCTATCTGGGACTCAGAAGGGTTCTCAAACAAAACCCCGCAGAAATAGTATCTCAGGCGGTTACGAGGAAGATTTTACCGCTCAGAGTAAGCCTCGAGGGGTGCGCATGCTTCGAAAAGATAGACCTTCCAAACTCCGTAGAGGTCGATAATGACAAGTTAAGAAGCATCGCAAGATATGAAGCAGTGGCAGCTCCACCCTTCCCGGTGAGGGGAAGAAAGCACGCCATTCTCGTGACACACGCTGAAGACGAAGAACACGCGAGGCTGAAAATGGAGAAAACGGTTGAAGAGATTATGGGAGAATTGGCCGGAAGCGCTAGAGACGCTTCTGGACGGCAAGAATTATAGCAATCTCCGTTAATCATTTTCTGGGAGCCTTTAACATCAGAGGAGGTAAGTTAATGGATCTTAGCATAAAGGGAAACGCACTGTTCGTGAAAACCATTAGAGAGGCAGAAGAAGCCATTGAGAGAAGAGACTTTAAGGGAGCGTTCCAGAAGTTCACCGAGGGAAGGATTATTCAGCGCAACCTGAGCGCTGGAAACATTCAAGAAATGCTGGGCGCGAAAAACAGTAGAGAGTGCCTTCTCATCACGGTCAGAGCCTTCGCACACGCCTGCCAAGCCCTCAACGCTACGGTTGAGTCGTTCATCGCCGCAGCTCTCTTCGCCCCGGACTTAGAGGACACCCGCGCTTTCCTCGGGAGGGCTTCAGGAGTTGCAGAAGCATGTTTTGACCTTATCAGCATACTAAAATGGTCAATGGAAAAACTCACAGAGAGCGAGGAAGACATAAAAACACGCAGACTCGGCGAGGAAGCTATAAATAATTGGGGCAGAGTCCTCATCAGAGTCACAGACATAATGGACCAAAAGGGCCTGACCGCTCCAACCGGCCTAATCGAAATGGCAAAAAAAGAGGGACTAATAAAGTAAAATAGCAAGAGTCAGCGGGTGGTTCATCGTGCTCTTTTTGGGGTTGGACATCGGGGGTGTGAACACGAAGGCAGTGGCACTGAACGTAGACACCCCGGAAACGGTGAAAAATCGCGAATTCCTTTCAGTGTACTTTCCAATCTGGGAGCACTCACTCGCAGAGCTACCCCAACTCTTGAAGCGAGTAAGGAACGACCTGTGTGGGGATAGAAGCCCTTCAGCGTTGGGAGTTACGATGACCGCGGAGCTGTCCGACGCTTATCAAACCAAGCGTGAGGGAGTGAACCATGTTCTCGACTCGGTAGAAGAGGCTTTCCCAGAAACCAAGGTTTGGGTGGTTGACGTCGATGGCGACCTCGTCACCGTGAGCGAAGCCAGAAAGCGGCCACTGAGAGTCGCCGCGGCTAACTGGGCTGCTACGGCATGGATGGTTGGGCGCCACGTTAAGGATTGCTTCCTGATCGATGTGGGGAGCACTACCACAGATATCATACCTTTGGTTAGCGGGAGACCGAAAACCTTAGGAAAAACGGACACCGAAAGACTGATATCGGGGGAACTCGTCTACACTGGAGTCCTCAGAACGCCGGTACCAGCGATCACAAGCCGCATTCCCGTTTGGGGCAAGGATTGCAGGGTTTCATCAGAGAAATTCGCACTTTCAGCTGACGTGCACATAATTCTTGGTAACATAACCGAGAAGGAGTACACTTGCGAAACGGCGGATGGAAGAGGAAAAACCGTTGATTACAGCTTGGCACGCCTAGCTCGCGTGGTTTGCGCCGACACGGAAATGCTTCGAAGAGAAGAAATCATTGAAATTGCACACTACGTTTATCGATGCCAGTTAGCCCAGATAACGGAAGCATTGGTCCAAGTCAAGGGCAGGAATAACACAATCCAAAAGGTAATAGTTACAGGGATTGGGAGGGATTTCCTAGCCCGTAAGGCTGCCCTGGAGGCGGGATTCAAGGAGATAATCGATTTGGGAGAGATTGCTGGAGAGAGGGGTGCGGAGATGTCTCCAGCGTTCGCCATGGCTCTGATGGTGGCATCCTTAAAGCAGGAGGCCTGAAGCAGAGAGAAAGCCTTTTATCCCTGTAATGTTTAATGGGAGTATGAGCATTTAAGGGGAAAATACAATTTTTAGCAAAACCTTGTGTTTCTTTAATTGTTTTATGCACTTTTATTCTTCTGGGGGCGAATTTAGAAAAAAATAAATACAAGAAATTCTACTTCATTTGCTCACAAAAATCCGAAAAAGAGTTATGAACCCTACAAAATTGGCGTGAATACATCTTAGAAAGTGACTAATTACCTTAAACGCAAAATCAAAAATCTCAGGCGATATAAAAACAATCAAAAACACAGAATATCTAATCGGGAAAAGGGTGAAAACCAACTTCCAAGGCCTTGAGAACACACAATTAGAAAAGGTATAGACGCGTGTTTTGGTGACCCGTTTTGAGTCTACAGGAAAGGATTGACGAGTTTCATAGGATTGAAGAAAAGTTAAAGTACACTCTCAAAGCAGCTATAACCCTCGAACCCCAAAAGATCGAATCCATAATCCTGTACCTTGGAATAAGCGAAACCCACAAGCTGTCCTTAGACCTGTGCAAGAGCATCGCCAAGAGGCACAAGTGCAAAGTCAAACTCCTATGCGACAAAAGGATCTTCGGAGAAACCGCGATGGACGCTGAAACGGCCTGCAGAGAGCCGCTTTTGACAACCAGCGGAGAGTTGGAGGCGGAAAAAATTTCCAAAATCGAGAAATACATCATTACCAGAGAAAAACCTTTAGAAGACAAGCTATCGGAGATCATCGAAGACCCGTTGGAACTGATAGTCATCCCAGCAACCACCGACCCAAAAATGGAGAACGTTTGTCTAAGCGGCAAATCAATAGAAGCGATACTGGAGAAATTCCGGAACCCGGTTCTTGTAGTTAAGAAAAACGAAGAATCGGAGAGTTCGAAAATTCTGAAAAACATACTCATCGCGTTCAGCGACGTAAGTGATTTGGAATCAATAATCTCCTACACGCTGGCCGTAGCAGCTCCAAGGGCCAAAATAAGGATTCTAAGCATAATGGACAACAGGTTCAGGGACTCCGTTGAGATGATAACGGGAGCAATCTCGGAAGAGTCCACCATAACAAAAGAGAAGATAATAGAATCAGTGGAGAAACAAACAAAAAGGGTTCTAAACGAAACAACACCAAAGATTGCAGAAATGGGATTCAAAGTAGACTACCTACTAGAAACAGGCGAAACAGTCCACAAAATAAGCGAAACGGCGGAAAAAACCAAAGCCGCACTAATCGTGATGGCGCACAAGTTTGAGAGCGACCTCGAAGCAGAAGTAAAACTCGTTCTAGAGGAGATAGACTGCCCCGTGCTAATAGTAAGCCCAAAACGGAAAGTGTAAAATGGTAAGATAATTAACACACCATTCATCGTCTTCTTACGAAGAAAGATTTCTGCTCAAAACGGCAGGATGCATGAGAAATGCCTATCGACAAAAAAGACCTAATGTTCCTTTCACATATTCCATTCCAACTATCGGGTGAAGAACACCTCAGCCCTAGCAGGTGGTGTTTTTACCTCTCCTTCAACTGGGGATTACATAAGAGGATACCCCCCTCCGTTGCCCAAAGGCTACTCACCCTTGCACTCCGAGAGAAAATCCTCGAAAAAAAGAACGAAACCCTAACTATTAAAGAAAAAGCAGAATTTCCCCCGCTCTACAAATTTGACAAAAAAATCGAACCCAAGGAACTAGCAAACATTGAACCATACCCAATTCAGAGCGAGATAGAATACAACGAAGTAACACTCCATATACAGGAAACAGAGGAGAAAAGGAGAGAGAAAAAGGAGCCCCTCGCCACATATAAGAAAACCGAAAAACCCGAGAAAGCTGTCCAAACCCAAAAAGAAGAAATCAAAGAAGAAAAGCGGGAAGAAAAACAAGAAGAAGAGGAACCAGAGAAAAAGGCAAAAGCCGCAAAGAAACAAAAACCCAAGAGAGAGAAGCCAAAAGTGACACTAGACCATTTCACAAAAACCTAAACCGTTATAATAACACGGTTTCATCGGGATTCTTTCTAAATTGTGTGACAGGTGTGAGAACTCCCAGGAGTGGATGCTCGTTTTTTGAAAAATATGATGAAGGCACTGGGTCCGTTTAAGCCCGAACACGCCAATGGGTTAAGAATGAAGGCTCAGAGTGTCCCCTAATCCTCCGGGCCAACAAAATGTGGGTAAAGCCTTTGTAGGAACGTGTTCGGTTAACCCGCGGACCTAGTTATTTATATAATTTATTTATGA
>JAUQYY010000009.1 GCA_030587505.1 Candidatus Sigynarchaeota archaeon | reverse complement strand
GGCGTTCGGCTGGTCCAGGGAGTTCTGGACCGACGGCGAAGGGTACCCAACCGTCAGGAGCACCAAGTGGCTGATCCTCCAGAGAGACGAGGATAGGGAACAGCGGTCAGCTGTCGGAGGCCGGACGCGGCTCATCGTGGTCGCGAGGACCGATGTGATTCAGCTCCGACCCGAGAGGGACCTGGTAAACAGGAGTTCGCACTTTATCTTCTTCCCCCTCGACGGCGGAGAAGGTAGGGAAGCAAAAGGTAGCACCCAGCACCAGAGAGAGGAAGGTGGTGGGGAAGCTGGTGGACGGCTGTGGACAAGCCTTTTTCTCGGAGACCGGGACGAAGGCGGTTCCAGAAACGACTACCGTTTCGAGGGCGGCTTCACACAGCTCGTTTACCGGCCACCCGAAAACGGCGACGAGCATAAAGCCAAGGAAACAGGGGAAGCCAAGGAAACTGGAGCAGTGTGTATTACCGAGGGAAGTGTGGCCTCTGAGGAGACAGCCACGGACTTCTTCCAAGGAATCGAAAAGGATACCGCTGGCAAAACAGCTGAAGATGCTTTTGTGGAGTTCTCCGGGAACGTAGAAGAGGCATCGGGCGCGGCGGATGCTAACGAAGCGGTTAAAGCCTTAGAGTCTACCGAGGAGACCTTCTGTCAGGCCGAGGAAACAGAAGTTTCCGATGCAGGTGAAACCGGTGTGTCTGCCGCCAGCGAGTCCCGCGAGGAACCCGCCGAGAGAAGTGAGAGAACTGCCCTTGTAGAGTTAGACAACGGCAAGGAGGTTTCCGTTGAAAGTATTCTAAAAATGGTTGGCATGGGAATCTTCAGGGCTGGAAGTGACGAGGAGTATCAAAGAAGGCTGAGGGAGAAGGGAATAGAATTCGACTACAGAAAGCTCGGCGAAACTCTTCTCAAACAACGCAAACTACCGGAAGAAGTCTACCAAGCCCTGAAATCCTTAGCGGAAGGAGAGAAGAAAGAGAGTCAGGAAAGAAAAGCCACCTCAACACTGGGAGAAGACCACGACACAGTCAACACACCAACCCGAGTGGAAGAAAGTGAGGGGGAAGAAGATAAAGGGAAAACCTTAGGCGAACAGCAAGAACAGGAGCAGCGAGAGAGGCTCAGCCTCGAAGACCTCTTCGTTATCATCTCCAATGTGGTCAGGGGGTAACTTATTCCGTCTCAAGATCGGAGTTCCAGAAACTGCTTAGAGACGCTGCAAAGAGATGCGGAGGCGAGAAAGAGTTCGCCGAGAGGCTTGGAAGGAAAACCGGCCCCACAGACCTGAAGCTCCCCTACGAGGCGCTCTGGGGCGGAGAGGTTTCTCTGTGGTTTTTCGGAACCGTCCTGAAACTGGCGGACGAAACCCGAAAAATCGAGGAAAGGGTCCGAAAGATTGTTGAGAAGACCTTGGAACTCCTTAAACAGCTTGGGCTTAAACTACCCCAAGGCACGGAGGGCAATACCCTTAGCGCAGCAGCCGAAAAAGGTGAGGAAGAACCCGTGGAGGAGCTTAGAAGACGGGGGTACGCCTACCTCGGCCAGAAAATAGGGGAACACCTGAGTGGGGAGGGTCTGCTGGACAACTGGGTCTTTGAGCTGATTGCCGCAGGCGAGGAAGTACCCACCCCCAAGAGGGAGGGATTCGAAGAGATTCTCGAAAAGCTCCGCAAAATATGGAAAACCTTAGGAATAAACGCCGACACAGCCATAGCACCCCTAATAGAGGAAGCCTACGAGGAACTCGAGAGAAGCGAACTCCTCATCCTTCTCTACAACCCCGAGAAGGAACCCCTCGGGATGAAGGGCAGAGCGGCCTCCTATATCGATGTTTTGGAAATCCTGGTGGAGGCTGCGATGAAGGCGGGAGGCGTGGAGAAATTCCTTGAAATCTTCAGAAAAAAACCGGCAGAACAATCTCCTCAAGCCTGCTTGACTATATGATCGCCACACGCCACCTAGACAAGGATGTGCTCAGAGTAGCTCTCGAATACGTCTACGAGACAGAGGAGAACCGGAAAGAGAGGCTCAGGTTGCTTCAGAAAAACACCGACTACATCCTAAGAAGACTGCTCGAGGAAACCCGTTTCCTCTCAAGACTGGAACCCTTACTCGAACCTTTGGAAGAACTGAACAGAGGACTGAAGCGGTTTAACCTCAAAGTGCCAGTGGAAGCGTACACTGGAGGGAAAGACGAATGTTATGAGGGAGAAGCTACCGCGAACTCCTCACAATCAGATGGAACAGGACGAATGGACATATCCGATACAAGTTCTGTGCTGCTTAGAGAAATAGAGAAAGGAAAAGAGATTGCGAATCTGGCAAGAGTTGAACAAGCTTTCGATGAAACGGAAATTTCACTTTCTAATCCATACGAGGATGTACTAGCATACCAAAAACTTATAGATAGTGATCCGTACACTACACATTTTAACCCAGATAACTCGCTAACCAGCCGTATATTAAGAGTAAGGGTAAAGAGTCGAAACGAGGCTCGTAGTGAAGCTTGGGGATTCGAATCACTCTCGTTAGGGTCATTTATGCTCCGGTTTCTTATGCTGGGGCGTCCCGCCGGAAATGCGAATGATATTTACGGTAAGGCAAATTTTGTTAATTGGCTGCTCGCCAAGTATCTCAGGTTTAACGTTCGAACGCTTCTTTTTCTAGGCTTTGATGATGTGTGGAGAGAGGCGATCTTAGACTTCTATCCTCAGTATTATTTTCCTGACAACACAATTATCGGGAGAGCGGATGATTATGAAGCTCCTGTAGGTGCAACTTCTTGGGGTGTAGATTCAACAATTTCAATCCTAATTCCCGGCTCCCTTAACCTATTGGGGGGTTTCCTCAAGCTGAGTGTCACTATCAGAAACGATTCTGGCACATGCAGTAAGAGAGTTCCTATACTACAACAAAAAGATAAAAAAGGCGTTTACATCCTCAATAATAAGTGGCTCTACAAAATGGGCTACGCCGGACTAAAAACCACAACGGATGAATACGGCAATCCTCTCAAAGATGGCTCTGGCCCAGGAGAACTCTGGCACGATGACAACGTTATTCTGTACATAGATAGAGACACTGGAAAAATAACGAAGTATTGCCTACCCGAAATGGATATCGTGATTAATGTCCCAAGCTCACAGGAGGGGCTAGTAGAATCAATTCACAACCACTATGCCGCTTGGGCGCAGACCGTAAATGGAATAACTCGAATAGACATAGTATTCCCAGACCTGGAGCCCATAAATCCCTTTAATCAACATGGACAAATCGCAAATAAACACAAAACTAAATGGAAACCTGTAAAGTATCGCACCCCCAGTGGGGGTTGGGGCTTCTCACCTTTGCCTTGCGGTGAATCAGGCAAGTTTTTCCCCATCTTAGACCTCTTATTATCAGTGATGGGAGCGTACGAGGCTGAAATAGCACACATCGATTATTTGCGGGACAAAAATAAACAAACGAGCAGCGAATCCGGCTCAAGCGCACAAGCCTTCGAAATAAAAACCATAATGAACCTACTAAAAGGAAGAGAAATGGTAGCCAAGCGAGAAATAAACACAATATCTTGGCTGCAAACAGCAGACCTAATTAAAAACGTTATAATCAAAAGAGAGTTTGATACGCTGCTAAGTCAAAAAGACAAACCTACAAGTGAAAGAATAGGGTGGCTTTCACTCTTCGGCGCATTCTCAACCGAATGGAACTCAGAAGGGCAAAGCAAACGGATCTTCCTAGTTAGATTCCCTAATATACTTCTGCTGGCATCCCCTGCTCATCCGTGGTTTGGTGAATACCGCTCCTACGCTCCCCTATTCATACTTCCCGGAGGGAAAATCACCGAACAACCGCAGGAAATACCCACAACTCAGTGGGACCACACCAAGGATTCTTTGGCAATTTACGACCCACTAGGCAGCATAGTAACGGGAAAACCGTTGATAGTTATACCTGTATTCAAACCCGCTGATCAGCAAGACCCAAACCAAGAAGTCAAAATAACACAAGAAACCGCAATCCCCTCCCTATTTATCTGGCGCGACTACAAATCAAGAGCCAACGC
>JAUQYY010000421.1 GCA_030587505.1 Candidatus Sigynarchaeota archaeon | reverse complement strand
GTCCAGATTTAATCTTACTTCTGGGCGGTTGTGGACGGGGCTGGGAGTGGGGAGGGCCCGGTCCCTGTAAAGAAGAAGAGGCGAAAGAAAGTGGCAAGAAAAATTCGTGTTCGAAAGATGACCCCTCAGGGACACACCCAGTGCGTTCTCACCGAAAAGAAGGCATTAAGTGAAGCTACCAGAGCGATCCTAGCCGGTTTACTGGTTTACGTTGAGCCACAGACAAAGCTTGTGACAATAATCCCAGCCCTGAAGAGAGTGATCCACCACACCGAAACCATGCTCATAATACATCCGGTCAGTGGAGGCTAAAGTGAATGGAGTCGCTGAGTGAAATTTTAGTGGAGCTTCCACCCGGCGGTGACTGGAAGATCTTTGACGGACAACGTTTCCGGAATATCTGGAAAAAGCGCATCAACTGTTCCACCGACACTCTGCTCATGCACTGTGTCCCTGGGAAAACCACCTTCTACAAGGTTCGTCCAAAGGGGCTGGTTAGGATTTCAAAAAGAGAAGCCACCCGGATTATTTTGAGTATGGTGGATCTGGAAGAGCTTTACTCTTTCAGGGTTTTGGGTTTTTCTAGGGGGAAGTTTGTTTTTCGTGTCTTACAGTGGGATGATTCTGAAGCTTTTTCTTTCTCGCTGTCTGGTGATGCTAGAATCACGAGAAAGCTTCTTGAGAGGGAGAGAACGAAGGGAAAGAGTGGTCAACTTGGGTTCTCCCGAGGCTCTTGGAATGGTTGGGAGGAGACTCCCGAGGCTAGGAGGAGAAGCTATAGTCTTCTTATGGGAGGTTGTTTCCAAAAGTGACCGCCTATGGTTGGTCCGGAACACCGTTAAGGTGAAAAGCAGGAACGGCAGGACCTACAGTGTATGCTTGGAAACGGCGAATGTTGTGAGAGACGATGGAAAAAGGTGCTGCGTTTGGGTGGATGGCTACAGTCTACCCCTGTACGACCGAGTTCTTGCCAAGGCTCTTGCAATCGCTTACAAACCTGAGCTCATATCAACACTTTAAAAACCCAATAAGAAGCATATTTGTCCTAGCTTGTGATTTAATGTTTTGCATCCGTTTCCTTAGAACAGTATTTCTCCTCGTATCGTTAGGTTACTATACGCGTTGGCTCCGAAAATTATCTTTTTTGTTTCTGTGTGTTGATAATAGCACTCTTAAACTGGATCGTCACAGAAGAGACTAAGATTTAAGCCTTTGTAAACTCGGTACGATACATCAGCTTGAAACACAAATAAAAAACACTTTTAGTGAAAGAAAGGCTAACACTCAAAACGGTTTCCCTAGAACACTCGCCAGGCCCACAATCACAGTCAAAACGGTTACCGCAACCCCAAAAATGGCGAAGTAGAGACGTATAAGCCGGGCAAGCTCCTCAAACCGCTTGTTCATATCCTCAAACCGCTTGTTCATATCCTCAAACCGCTTGTCGGTGTGTTCCATTAGAAGTTTGATATCGTCTTTTGTTGCAACCGCTTTTCCTGAAAATAACGTGCTAATCTCTTTCCTCACTAATTCTATTATTTCCAGTTTCTCAGAGTCGCTTAGTCCCATCGAACCACCAGCAACTAAACATTTATAGCAGATGGAAATAAGCTTTTCTAAGGTTAATTAAAAAGCTATTTAAACTCTTCTCAGCTGAATTCTCTCAAGAAAAGGCTCCCGGAATCGTTTGAAAGGCTAGGACTACACAAAATTTTTGTTCATTCAACCCCTGTTTCCACAGACGAAACAACCACCCGCACTTCCAGATTCTGCTCTTATCTTCAAGCTTCTATGTGTCGCTGGGTGGTGTGGATGGGTTTAAACGTTGAATATCGGTCTTTTTGAGATGTGGATTGGTAGTGTTAACTCCTTGAAGGGCTTGTCTCCGATTTTGCTTCGGATTTCTTTTTCCAGCTCTTTCGGAGTCATTTCCACCTCTTCTCTGGTTTCCCTCACTCTGACCTTCAGCTTTTCGCCTTCAACCTCTTTGTCTCCTACGACCACTATGTAGGGTATCCACTCCTCCTCGGCTTGTTTTATCCTCCTTGACACTGTTTCGCTGCGGTCGTCGATGTCTACTCTTACTCCCTTGATTTTTTTCGCAAGCTTTTCGGCGTATTCCAAGTGTCTCTCGGCTACTGGGATTATTCTGAGCTGGGTGGGGGAGACCCACACCGGCAGCATGGGGGGTTTTCCCTCTCTCTTTCTTTTCACGGCGGTGTCGAAGAGGGTGAAGAGGTATCTCTCGATGGTGCCTATGACCGCTGAGTGGAGTATGTAGGGGTACTTTTCGGTTCCGTCTGCGTCGGTGTACTTTATTCCGAACCTCTTGCTGTTTCCGAAGTCTATCTGGACGGTTCCAATCTCCCTTGGCCTGTTCAGGTCGTCGAGTATGTGGTACTCGTTGTTAATCGACCAGTAGTAGTTTATTCCCGGAGGGTAGAAGCATATGAGCAGGTTCTTGTTTTTCGTCCTGGCGAGCTTGAGCAGGAAGTCCTTGTTTCTCTTGTAGAACTCTTCCGAGGTTAGGTTTATGAGCAGCTCGTTGTTTCTTCCAAGCTCGTCCATCGCCTCGTATATTTTCTCGTGGATCTTGTAGAACCATTCCAGGGCTTCCTTCTCGTCCCTGCATATCACGTGGAAGTCGGGCATGTGCAGCTTTCTCGTCCTGAAGCAGAGGAGAAGCTCCCCGCTCTGCTCCAACCTGTAGCTGTCGGCGTTCTCGAAGGCTCCGAAGGGAAGGTTCCGGTAGCTTATCGTCCA
>JAUQYY010000414.1 GCA_030587505.1 Candidatus Sigynarchaeota archaeon | reverse complement strand
CGCGCTTGTGAATCCCAGGGGCGGCTTTTTGGTGCTGCTCTGCTGGTGAGCGTGAAAGTGAAAAACAGAAACTATATTAATCAATTTTAACTATTATTTTTTAACAAAATTTGTAGGAATTAAATTTAGTGTCCGTTAAACCGGGTATGAGTGCGAAAGAGATTGCGATTCTGCACTACAAACTCATGATGGAGAACAACAAAGAGGAATGGTTGAAAACCATCAGAAAGCGTCTTCGTGACAAGGCTGAGCGCTACGGGTCAGGTCCTTATTTTTGGTGGGATACCGGGAAAAAGAGGGTCGACGAGCAAAAATGTCCTACAAGTTTAAGAATGAGGACACCGGGTTCAGAACCGATAAACATGTGAAGTTCTTTTTCCACCGTTTGGACAAGGATGGGAAGCCGAGTGGCTCTGGGCAGGTTTCAATTTCTTGGTTTATTTCTTCCTGAAATATTTATGAATCAGACGATGGTACCAGGGGGAGTAGAAAATAATTAGAAGGAAATATTTAAAGAATCTTGGACAAGTTGTTTTTTATCCGCACTAAAAAAGGTGGATTATCCTGGTGGTGAGTCTTTTCCCTTACTTTCAATTGTGAGTCTCTCTTTCGGTGAATGGAGGTTACAACGGGTGAAGTCTAGGATTATTGAACTGCTTTCCAAGCGTCAGAGGCTCGAGTTGTCTGATCCAAATTTTGCTCACGCCGCGGTTTTCCTTCTTCTTTTTGAGAGAGACGGCGAGTTTTACATCATCTTTACCAAGCGGGCCGAGAATCTAAAGTACCACGCGGGGCAAATTTCGTTTCCAGGTGGAGGTTTAGACCAAGGGGATGAGTCCCTGTTGGACACGGCGTTTCGGGAAACGTTCGAGGAGATAGGACTCACCAGGGATGATATCGAGGTTTTGGGCGCACTGGACGACACCGTCACCTTCACCAGCAAATACATTATCACTCCCTTCGTGGGCTTTTTGAAGCGTCCTCCCAAAGGCCCCTACAAGACAAGCAAGAATGAAATTGAAAGAGTTATTGAGGTTCCCCTATCCGCCCTGCTTGATGAGAGCAACTTTCGTGAGGAGTTACACGAATATTTTGGGCAAACCGTCCCAGTTTACTTCTACAATTATAAGGGAGACATCATTTGGGGCGCCACCGCCCGCATTCTAAAGCAGTTCCTAGACCTACTTACTGGAAAGAAGAACTAAACGTACTCCTCTCATAGTGGTTTTGGTATTGTGGTTTTTCAGTCGATGATTCTCCTGTCCTTTGGAACAAAGTTTTTGACCACTCCGTTCTTGAGTTTGCCGCAGCCTAGGAAGTAGTTTTTCCATTTAAGGATTACGTAACCTTGGTATTCCGATTCGAGTTGAAAGTCTTCTCCCCTCATCCATTTAACCGCTTCGTCGTAATCCAGCTCTATCACGTTCTTCTTTGCTGTCTCACCTATTAGCTGAGCGCCTTCGATTGTCAGCCTCAGACCGTCCTTTTCGAGTCTTCCGAAATACACACCGTAGTGTGTAGCGTTTATTGGCTTATCTTCCAAAACTTTGCATTCTTTATAGGCGTAGATTTTTCCTTTGCCCATTTCTTTGAACCTGAAACCCACTCTGGCTCCAAACTGTTCCAGCACAATCTTTGATATTTCCTCTGTAACGTCTGTTTGAGGCATCCTTAGTTCTCCTTGATTATTTTCGCCACGAAGAAACCCTCCGTGTCGTTGTCCTGGGGATGAATTCTCAGACAATTTTTCACCTGACTATCGTATTTTTTTCCTTCAAACGAGGTGAATGGTTTTGTCTTCTTTAGGGGTAGGTTTATTTCCTCAACTCTCGCGTCTGTTTTCGATATGAGATGGTCAACGACTTCCTCGTTTTCGGGGGGTTCCAGAGTGCACGTGGAGTAGACCATAATCCCTCCGGGTTTCAACGCCTTGTAGCCTGCCAGGATTAGCTCCTTCTGGAGTCTGGATAGTGATTCCACTTTTCTTTTGCTCCAGAGTTTTAAGTGTCTATAGTTTTTCCTTATCATTCCAACGTTGGAGCAGGGCGCGTCGAGGAGAACCCTGTCGAACGTGTTTTCAAACCTCCTAAAGAATCGGGCGTCCTTCATGGTAACCCACGCGTTTAGAACCCCACACTTTTGAATATTCTGTATGAGAATGTTCAGCCTTTTTCTCTTAACATCGTTTGCGACTATGCAGCCCCTGTTCTTCATGTACATTCCTATTTGGGTTGTTTTGCTTCCGGGAGCCGCAGCCATATCCAGGACAAGCTGACCTGGCTTCACGTCGAGCACGACTGGGGGAATCATAGAGGAAGCTTCCTGAGAGAATATGAGGCCGAGATGGTACTCGAGCGTGTTTGTTATTCTGGCTTCCGTTTCAGCCGATCTGGGCTGAACGAAAAATCCTTCACCACACCAAGGTACCTGTTCAAGATGAAAATTCTTACCCAGATTCTCCGTCACATCTCTGACTCTTGCCTTGAGAGTGTTCACCCTTATGCTCTGCCTCAAAGGCTTCGACATGTAGTCCCAAAACTCGGTTGACCCGTCGATCTCCCTGTACCTTTCGAGAAATCTCGGATTCAACTCTTCGAATATGGCCAATGTATCCTGAGAGCTTCTCCCAGAAGCCAACGAGCCCGTTTCGAATGAATCTTGCTCCAACAACATTTGAATGATCCTCCAGCAACGTTTCCCACAAGACGAGACATTCTCATAATGCTCCCTTCAAGTGTTCTGGAACCCCCTTTTTCGCCATTTTTCAACACCAACCACCACTTCGGAGCTTTAAACTAGGCTTTTAAAGTTACTCCGTAAAACAATCCTCCATCCGAGAATAAAAACACTTGTAACATGTAGACGATTAATCCGAGGAAAGGTACGTTCCCGAAACAGTCCACATGGCATCGCTAGCGTCGTACACCAAAAAATATATTTGTTTTACCCGTATTGAGTCTTCGTCAAAAAATCCTGAATCAAGCAACATCCGGTGGTTTCTT
>JAUQYY010000413.1 GCA_030587505.1 Candidatus Sigynarchaeota archaeon | reverse complement strand
CACCTTTTTGGTGCGACAGTACCTCCCTCCCATAAAAAATTTTTTCTATCAAACCCAACTATTTCCTATAAAACTTCACTAACGAGGAACATAGTGTCCCTTTCATCCCACCGCTGAAGCATGTGGGACTTCCTGCTCACGATGTTAAAATCAACCCGTCGAATCCTGTGTCAAGAAGGAAAACCGTCTCGGTTTTTTCCCGCTCACAAAGTTTGATATTTTTAGCTTGGCCGCCGGGCAGAAGTGGTTGAATCTCTCATCAACGTATGCTTGCCTGTATATTACTCTATTCGTAGGCTCGTCCCCCCCCAAGTAGACTTCCTTTGGTTGCTTGAGGGGTTTCTCGGTAATCTTAACAATTATTCTGTGTTTGACATCTTTCGACAGTTTAAGCTCTTCGGGTGAGTCAGCAACTATCATTTTTCCGTTCTCAAACGCCACCCACTTCCCTACATAGTTTCGGAAAAGCTCGTCCTTCGCTTTTTCGAACGCGAGGTTTTTCTTTCTAAACTCCCGGTCAAACTCTGTTACTCCAAACCGGTCATCCGCACTGCCTATAGCTCTGGAAAAGCTACCATCGCTATTAGTGATACTTACTGTCCCTCTTGCTACGATTGACTCCGCTTCTCCCTTCTGGGTGCCCCAGTGAAGAGAAGATTCTTTAAACCTTGAATTTTCTCTATCAATTTACTCCTTCTCCTTGGGAGAACTGACGGAAATAACAGTTTGGGATCTCACTAAATAATCGGGTTCACCGGTTAGAGGATCCAAATCGTCTAACTCGTAGACTTTAAAACAACGGGTTTAACACGCAAAACTTTTCCATTCTCCAGTACAAACTCACTTCACTCTTCACTCACAGCCTTGAATCCTATTTCAACGCCATTAACTTCTCTCCCATCCGGAAGCTTCAACCTCATAGCAAACCCATCCAGACCTACGCGGTCAACCTCAAAAATTTTGACCCTCAATCGTATTTAACTCTTCCCTATCGGAGGAACGCGTCCAAAAATTAGAGTTTTTCTTTTCCTGGTTGAGGCCCCGCCAAGAGGAGGCAGGCCATACCCCGGGGACTCGCAGTGTGCTCCGCCATCCTCTGTGCGGGTTCCACCGAAAAAGCTCATCCCCTCCCAAACGGCTCCAAGGGGGAGAAAGAAACAGGAGGAATTTTTGGACGTGTTCCTATCGGAGTTCCCAGCGCTACCGAACTCTTGTTCTAAAACATCTTGATGGCAGTGTTTTTCTTAGTGGATCAAGTTTGATCTCAAACCTCTTATACTCCCGCTTCTTTTTCACACCAAGACTTTAAGTGCACAGCGCCCGACTAGCGGTGAAAACGAAGCGGTTGAAACTTACCAGTGATTATAATAGGAGTACTAATCTGCAGAGTGTAAGGGTTACCGCTACGCTTAGGGGGTTTAACAGATTGTCATCGATCGGTGGGGTGAAGTAGTCAAGTGCGGTCATCACCACTGCGACCACTACTGAGGTTAGAGGAAAGAACCCTATGAGATAGTAGAGCGTGCCGAGTGTGATAATGAAGGAGGAAACACTTCCCGCAACCAGCCCCTCGAAAGATTTTGTCGTTCCTCGGGCTTTAAAAAAGTGCTTACCCCACCTGCTGCCTACGAGTGCTGCCACCGCATCGGCAGCCCCGGCAACCACCAGAGAGGTTACCACAACAAATTCGGGAAATAGGAATATGAGAATTGCCGCCGCCAGAACAAAATAAAAGTATCCCGCAACCCTTATTTCTTCTTGTGGTTTGATTAGCCTTTTTGTAAGAATGTTTAGGGGAAAGTCACTACTTCTCAGTCTCCATACCTCTAAGACCGCTGAGAACACGAGGGTAGACAGCGAAACCGTCGCGGCGGGCAGCCAGCCAGCAATAAGATAAATTAGAGCATACACAAGGACAAGCAGATGAAACGCTTTTCTTCTGACGTTTAGATTGGGCAACAGAACCAACTACTCCCATAGGCTTACATCGCTAATAAAGCAAACATCCGACAGCGTATAGGTTTTGTAACTGATAGAACTACTCATTACAAGACTCGTAGGGTGCGTGTTTGTTGAACCCTTTTAGGCAACCGAATTTTTAGCTTTCTAAGAGCGAAGACAGGGCTTCAAGGCTATTGTGGTAGTTGTGTTCTGTGCTGGGTCAGAAGTCTTTGGAATAGATCATAAAGACTGGTTAGCTTTAGAACCCCCTTGCGGGCTTTTCCCTCATTGAAGTCATTTTTAAACCTTTGAAGGTCGTTGTCATAGTCCTCTCGACAAATTCGGGACAGTTGCCTTGCGAACAGAGAAGCATACCAAAGGATTAGGGATAACACCTTTCTCTTGAAGTAACTCTTTACGCCTTGGTATTCACGGATAAGCCTCGGGAACCAGTAGAAGTTGTGCTCCCAGCACTCAAGAAGGAGCTCAACGTGTGCGGGTTTCATCTCGTCAAGTGTAAAAGATTTTTCTTCTCTAAGCACCCCCATAGCTACGAAGAACAGAGGCACAATCAGGCTCTTAAAACCTCTCAGCTCTCTGACCAGATGAATAGTATCGAAAACGTCACTCTCCCTTTCGCCAGGCAGTCCCAAAATTAGTGTGGAGACGGGAACCCAGTTGTTTTCACTTAACACCTCGAAGGCTTGAACAACAATCTCTGGCCACTCCTCAGGCTTGAACGGCTTGCATTTCCCAGCCATATGCTGTTCGATCATTCTATGGCTCCCGGTTTCGATTCCCACCTGACCACTCAACCAGTTTTGAGCATCGAGTTCAAGGATTTCTGAGATACCCTCAACGAGATGTGGAGCAGCTACAACAGAGCTAAGTGCGAAGTGACTTATTCCCACCGACCGCACCCCTGGATGCGTCTTAACCGCCTTGAAGAGACTCAAAACCTTTTCGCTATTTATACGTAAGCCCTTAGCCTTGTATCTTAACACATCCTCCGCGTGGAGAAGTACAAAGGGATTTCCAGCCCTGACGTTTACCTCCACCTCCTTGAGAACGTAGTCAACAGGATGACACCTGAATTTGCTGAGAGTAGGTGTGCAGAATTTGCATCCCCTTCCACATCCCCGCGCAATCTCCACCAGTCCACAAATACTAGGTTTCCGTATAGGCGGTATCTCCTCCTCTGGCGTAGGTTGTCCGTAGACAACTCCGGGGATCCTTTCACCCCTAACCGCCTTCTCCATAAGAGGAGGTACAACAAGTTCCCCCTCACCCACAACCACACAATCTACTCCTAGAGCCTTTCTCTTTTCTTCTTCTGCAAGTTGCCACGCTCCAGGGCCTCCGAGAATGATTCTAGGTTTAAATCTACTAAGACGGTGTTGGGTTAGAATCTCGAGAAACTTCGTTGTCATAAAGGGCACCCCGCCGAACAAGCCTCGAAACGTCGTGGTTGCGGGTCCAATCCCCAGCGGGTCGTTCTCGGTTATTCCAATAACTTTTGTGTCGGGGCCAACAACCTGATACAGGTGATCGGGGCTGACAACCATTACATCGTTCTCATCAAAACCGTAGTTGAGAAGAGCCGACTCAATCTTTCTCGTTCCGTAGGGAGCGAACACCGCAGCCCCCTCTCTGCTGGTTTCAACGGGAGGGCAGAAGATTTTAAAGTAAAGTTTAGGAGGCATTAAGCCTGTTGGAACGCACGCACTGAAGCCAAGAAATATACCTCCCCCATAGTTACTCATCAATGTTCTGTCCGCAGTCAAAACAATTTTAACGCCGTTAGACATTTGGAACACCACCAGAACCCTTTGCCTATCAGCTTGGTGTTTTTCTATTTACGTGCTGTTTTTCCGTACAAGTTTCTAGTCTCCCTTGTGATGTCTCTTATGAATGCTTTGAGGCGGTCTCCGAATAATTCCTTGAGGCCTCTCAATGTTTCAAGCCCTTTCTCTGTGATTCTGTAGATTTTCCTTCTCCTCCTCTTCCCAACCCTTTCCCACTTCCCTCTTATCAATCCTTGGTCTTCTAGCCTGTAAAGAAGGGGGTAAATCTTTCCGTGAGTGAATCTGTGTCCCACCAATTCAGAGATTTTCCTTACGATTTCGTAGCCGTGCATGGCCTTCTTCAAGAGAGACCACAGAATCAGGGGTTCGATTAATCCCTTCGTAACTGTTCGGTACACTCTATTCTCCATGCTGATTTTCCTCCTCAAACCTTTAAGGTGTGCGGTTTCAACATCTTCTTTTAACGCTTCAGCTTTTCCCACAAATCAAGGTTGTTTATGCATCCTGGATCTGGTGCCAAGTAGTCCCCAAAGTATCCGTACGCCCTCGCTCTGCAGCCTCCGCAAACATACCTGTATTCACACCGGCCGCAGTGGCCCTTAAGCTTGTCTCTGTCCCTTAGTTCCCAGAAAACGGGGTTGTCCCACACGTCTTCGAAGTCATCATCCCTTATGTTTCCGACTTTAAGAGGAAAGAAAACACACGGAGTTATTGTTCCGTCCGGGTCCAAGGCACAGTAGAACCTGCCCGCCCCGCAGCCACCGATAAACTCGCTCAAATTAACGAGCTGCCCGTGGAGACGAGGATTGTAAAAGTGTGTCGGAATAATCACTTCGTTATCCCCCGCCTTCAACTTGGCATCCTCCTCCATTTGAAGCGAAACCCTCGCAAACTGAGGGGCTGTTGACAGAACCTCGACCTTACCGTTGCTCTTAAGTCTCTGCCACAAGTACCTCAAGACTTCCTCCCTCTCCTCTGGTGTGAGGTCGTTTTCCACAATGAACCTTCCGCGTCCGCTCGGAACAAAGTTGAACAACATCCACCAGTCGACACCAAGACGCTCACACAAATCTATTATATCCGGAATTTCCTTGTACGAGTATTTTGTTCCAGTGGTTGAACCCTTAACAAAGACACCCTGCTCAACACAGTTTCTTATGCCCTTCATGGTTCTTTCGTCGGCTCCCGGCACACCCCTAACATCGTCGAGGCTATCCGGCTTAG
>JAUQYY010000382.1 GCA_030587505.1 Candidatus Sigynarchaeota archaeon | reverse complement strand
AAAAAAGAAAATGGTAAAGAAAGATGCGGATTCGTTGGGTTATGTTTGGGTTACTGCTTCGGCGTGCGTGTCTTCGAGGAAGGCGACCACTGCGATCAGTGCTACGCTTACTATCACTAGGAAGAATATTGCGCCGAGGAATGATCCCGGGAGGGCTAGCGGAGCGCTCGGGAGCAGGACGAACCACCAAGCTTTGGTGACAGCGGTGAGGTAGCTCTGCCAGTAGTACAGTTGTGATAGAAGATAGGAGAGGGAGGAGGTTTCGAGCGATTCCATGACTAGTGGGCCGATTGCGCCTCCAAGGTTTCCGAAAGTGTATAGTCCACCCACTGCGAGGCCCGCCAGCATGGGGCCGATTGCCTTTGTTTCCATGGCGACCTGGAAGGAGATAGGCAGAGCGGATAGCAGGAAGAATCCCAGGAGGAAGGCAGCCACCATCACGATTAGACCACTCATTGTTCCGACAATGTAGATAAGCGGGGGTGCCGCCACCGCTATCAATAGTATGAAGGGTTTCCTTCTGTTCACCTTATCGGACAACACGGGAATGGTCAAACAACCGATGATTCCGCCGAGAGTTATCAACGCACCTACGGTTCCACCCTGAATCTGAGACTGGGAAATCAGAAACGGCAGCACGTAGGGATTGGTCTGAGCAAAGTACACTTCTAAGAACTTCTCGAACACCGGTGCATTGGAGGAAACTATTCTCTCAATCCACGTAGTTAAGCCCAGGTAGACCACGAAGCCAACAAAGAAAAGCGCAGACAGCACCCAGAACTGCTTAACTCTGAGTATCCTTGAGAAACCCGCCCTCAGAGGTATCTCTTCCTCCTCAACACGCGGCTCTGGCGGCTTGGGGGGCTTCTCCCTAGCAACGGCGAAGAAGAGAACAGCGGCTATAACTGCGAAAAACCCGTAGATGAGGCTCGTGTCCCTTAAGCTAGCATACGGGTCGAGTAGAGGGTTACCCAGCGTGTTTACCAGCACTGGAGAGAGGAAAAGGGGAACCATTAGACCCAGAAAGAGGGATAGCGTTCCCAGCCCTTGGGCGGTTGCGCCTTCCTTGAACGGGAACCACTGGGTCGAAAGCTTTGATATTCCGTCGAAAACGAAGAGTCCAACGGTTGTTATCGCTATCTGGCTCAGCAGGAGAATTGTGAGGTCGGGTGAGAAAGCCCTTAGAATGCCTATCACAGCAAAGGCGGCCGCTGCGAACCCGCTGGTGTTCTTCCATCCCCACTTATCGACAGCCGCACCAAAGGGGAAGGAGAGAACGAAGGAGACCAGGGGTCCCTCTATGGTTAGGAATGCTATTAGGTTCTGGTCTGCGAATGGCCCGTAGGCGAAGGCCACCGTTTGGGTTATCGTTGCGAACTCGATCCACAGGAGCTGCGCCGTGAACATGACTAAGCAGTAAGCGCCGAGCACAGCCCAGCGCCGCCTGTAGACCTGGTACTCTGAAACGCTCATTCAGATTACCTCGGAATTTTGATTTCTAAACTATGAGGGAACTAGCTTTTAAATTATATGATTTCTAAATTGAACCATAAATTCGTATAAAAATTCAGAAATTTTAAAAGTAATTATACTATAATTTTTAACAATTCAAAATAAAAAAGTTTCAACAACAATTTAAAAAACAACCATAAAACAACAGAAAAAAGCCAAAAAAAGGTCTTTAGCGGATTCTGTTTAGTTCTTCCTGAAGTTCGATGAGTGTTTCTGAAATCCTGTTACAGAATGTTTTGTGAAGCTCCACCCTCTTCTCGACGCTTCTATAGACTAGGACCGGTTCCAGACCCTTGAAAAGGGTTCTTGCCGCGTTTATCGCCTTCATTTTTTCTTTTAATAGCTTGTTTTTTTGAAGACACACCTCCATTTCCATTCTTGCTAGAACTAGTGCGAAGTAGAGGTCCTCCACCGGGACCTTCTCAGGAACAATATCCGCGGGCTTCTTTTGGAATTCCACAAGTTCTGAAAGAATCTTAGCGGCTTTACTACCATAGAGTGCTGATAAAATCAGAAGGTAAGCGTTCGAAACACACTCGAACGATTTTCTTCTGATGTGAAAAACCTCGCCAACTATGCTCTGCGCCCTTTTGAATATATCTGAGAGATTGCAGAGGTCTTCAAGAGAAGCGCTCTTCAAGATTCTCTCTTCGAGTGCAAAAATGTCATCCACACGCTTTAATTCTTCCTTAAACGTTACCATGATTTTGATTATGTCCACGATCCTCTCAGCGGGATCGAGTCTCGTGTCTTCCAACCTGTTAAGGATATCCTCTTGGATTTTTAACCATGATTCAGCTATTTCCCCGCTGAGCCTTATGAATTCGAGGACCTTCTCTGAGAGGAAAAACGCCACCCATCGAGGTATGCTCTTCGCTTCCCTGGCGACATTTAGAAGGGCGTTCTTGAGTTCGGGGAGAGTGAACTCGACGGCGGACCTAACGTTTAAGGCGAGGAGAGCGGGGTCCACACTTTCGGGGTCAACAACATCTTCTATTTTGATTTCTTCCCTGTAAACGCTGAACCAGTCAATGCATCCCAGAGCCCTTATAAGATTTGAGAGGAGTTCATACCACTTTAACACTCCTTGAACGTACCACCGAAGAAAATTAAACACGTAGTCTATCTTATAGTGGTGTTTTCCAAATTCCTTGCTCAGCCGGCCCGTTACACTACCCACGAAGTAGAGATGCTCCATTCTGTTTAGCCCCAAAAGTGAAAGTTCGTCGTTAAACGAGTCAAGCGTTTCGAAATAGCCCACAATGTGTTTAAAAAAGATGAGTAACAGTTTTCTCAGATTCTCGACTTTTTTATCCACTCTTAGCACTGGCTCCGTTCAACACCTTTAAGCAACCGAGGTTGAGAGTAGGGATGAGTTCTTCCCGTTGCATATTCGATCACTCATTAAATAAGTATTGTGTTATATTACTACATAAATGTATTCGTATATTCGCCCTCCAACAAATTGTTGGTAACAATCTCTTCCTAAACAATAAGCGAAGATAATATCCGGAAAAACAGCTTTTTAAAGTACAGAAAACTCCGCACACCTACCGCAGGAGGCTCCCAAAATGCCCACACCAAAAACCCAAAACAAGAAATATAAGCCCAAACTCTCTGAGGCCAAACAACAAAAAGCACTTAAAAGAAAAACGATGAGAATCAAGGTTATTCGACGCCAACACCCCCTACTACAAAGATGAGGGCATATGGATTGTGAGGAACCCTATGATGTATGGCTAATTTCTTATGTTTGCAGGCCTTACCTTTCCTAGACCTTGGGGCTATGTTTCTTTTGCTCCCGATTGTAATTCTTTCGATGCACGGGTTTATCGCATTCTTCTTATCCTCTTGGTGAGTACAGAGAACGTTTTCGGGAAAGGATTACGACTCGCAAAAATTAACTACCAAGGATGGTTTATATGTTATAGAGATTAAAGCTACTACAGAAACTAATCCAGATATTGGTGAGAAAGTCATAAGGTACAATGAAAATGTTGATAGTTGTGAAGACCGTGTAACTACTTATGAAAAGTTTTGGGGTTGTAATGACAAGTACCATCTTGATTACAATAAGACTCTGAACCTATATTATAGAACTAGATTAGGTCGGGAAATTTATAGAATACTGAATAATGA
>JAUQYY010000376.1 GCA_030587505.1 Candidatus Sigynarchaeota archaeon | reverse complement strand
TCGTTGGTGTAGCCAGAGTGTGAGGTAGTCGTCCACGCGGGTGAAGTGTTCGTTGTTGAGGGCGTTTTGAAGCTGGAGGATTAGTGCGCTTCGGAGGCTTCCCCACAGTGTAATAAGTGTGTCCATATATCTCAGTAATTCTCTTGGCTTCGTTTGGGGGATTCTTCTGATATCCTCTTTGAATTCCTCAGGTGTGATCCATTCGGCGAGTGAGTACCATCCTGACCAGTAATAAGCGTTTATCGTTTTACCCTTTCTCACGTAGGTTTTTGGTATTTTTGTGTGGGTGAATTTTAGCAGGGTGTCGTGGATTTTTGGGTTTTTCTTCTCGCTTGGTACGCCCTTGACTCTTCCGCTGAAAGCCTCTCTGATGTCGGCTGGTTCGACGGTGGGGTGAAGCTTTATTCCTCGCACTCGTGGTATTTCGCTGGGGTTGAGTTCGGTGAACTTCTTATCGGGCCTGTAGTAGCCCCGCTTTCCCTCTTGGAAGGTTTTCTTTTTCGTGTCTATGGGTACTCCTATCTTGTCCAGTAATTCCAGGTCCGTGCCATAGGTGTTGAAAGTGGCGCTGCCGATTCTGTATTCGAAAAGGTTGGGTGCCACTGGTTCCGCTCTTACCGGGAGATAAACGTGTAAATTGCCTTTGGCTCTTTGAGCCCCTGTGTATGAAAGTAAAATGATAAACAAGTCTACTTGAGTTGGAAATTGCTGACTCGCAGGCGATTTCAACCATTTCATCGATCTAACATCCTCTCTACATTCGGGATAGATTTTATAAAAATTAACAAAATCTCTTTCCGAGGTTAGTGTTGCGAACCATCCTGTTTGAGCCTTGTTGGTGTATGGTGTTATTGGTTTGATTTTTCGTAGTTCTGCTAGTAGTTTGTCTCCTTCGAATGATTTGAAGAGTTTTAGGGCTTTTTTTGGGTTGTCGACGAGTAGTCCTTTTAGTTCGGAGAAGAGGTGGGCGGGGGTCAGGGTTTTTATGTTTGTTTCTGTTTCTCCGGTGCTGCTTTGTGTTGAGATTATGGTGCACAGGTTCTGTAGGATGCCTAGTAGGTGGAGTGTTTCGTTGTAGTCGATTGGTGTGTACTCTGATTCTGGGTAGATGTTTGTGGATTCTTGTGGCTTTAGGAGTGGGGTGTACTCTCCGTTCTGGTAGGTGAAGACTGCGTACTTGTCTATGCTGGCCCAGAATTTTTCCATTTTTGATTCGATGGGTACGCTGGTTTCGATGTCCGTTCTTCTGATTATTAAATCGTTGGGGTTGTTTTCGTGGCTTATGGGGCCTTCGTTTTTGAATATGGGTACGAATATTACTGCTTTTCCTTTTTCCTCGCTGGCGGCGACGTCGCCCCCGCAGAAAACGTAACCGTTCTTGTCGGGCTTTATGTATTCGGGCAGGAGTGGGTTTCCGTTCTTGTCTTTGAACTTGTCGGTGTGGACTTTGAATAGGGGTATGTTGCCTCTCGGCAGACTGCTTGCGGGGTGTGTGTCCTGTGCGAATGTTACCGCGTCTGCTCCGAAGTGTGTGAGGGTGGGTTTTGTTCGGTTGTCGCCGCCGCTGGGGTCGACCATAGCCACCCCGCTTTTCAGGAGCATTTCTAGGGCGTATCTGTCGCTCCCCACCATCTGACCCTGATGGTTGATGCGTCTTCCGTATTCTAGGTAGGCTTCGAAAGATTGTTCTACGAATGTTTGTCCGATTATGTTTTTGACCTCGTCGAAACTGAATGGTTTGTGGGTTAATCCCATACCGTTCAACAGTTTCGCTATGGTGTTTATTTGTATGATGGTGGGCCTGGTACTGCGTTCCCATTCTTGCTGGGTTTTTCTCTGTAGTGCGGGGTTTACTCCGAACCAGAGCATTAAATTGTTGCAGAGGGAGTCCAGAAAATAGCCTTTGATTCTTCGGAAGGGTATGGACCAAACTCTGTTTGGCGCTGTTATACGTGTGCTTTCTGGTAGTAGGTAGTTTATGTTTTATCTTAGCAGGTTTAGAAACGATTTAGCATACCTATGAGGAGTTGAAACTTAAATTTATTTTTGGATTTGCTATGGATGTTTACGATTATGGTAGGCGGATTAGGCGTTACCGTGAAAACATTTTAAGTAGGCCTGATCCGCTCAGCTCCCATCTCTTGACAAGCATGTGTTATAGTTGAATGCTCTACCACTAGAACCAAGGGCACATGATCCTCTAATACCAGACTTCTATCTGCTGCTACAGCTAAGGGTACCTCACATAATTTTTCGCTCGCCCAAAATTTTTGCTTCGCAAAAACTTCTTTTATGCTTGGGGTGTTAGTTGGAATGTAAAAATTTTTGGTGGTGTATGGAATATGGGAATTGATGAATTGAATAAGAGAATAAAGGAGTGTAAGAGATGCCGGTTGTCTGAAACCAGAGTGAATGCCATCTGTGGTGAGGGAAATTTGAATGCCAAAATTATGCTGATTGCTCAGGCGCCGGGAGAGAAAGAGGATAAGGAGGGAAGGATGTTTGTTGGTCCTTCGGGGAGAGTGTTAGACGAATTACTGGGCGCAGCGGGAATTAAGAGGGATGAAATTTATATGACGAATCTAATTAAGTGTATGCTTCCGAAAAACAGAAAGCCAAAGCAGGATGAAATTGAGGCCTGCGGTTATTACCTGGATGAAGAGATTAGATTGATAAATCCGAAGATATTGGTTCCCTTAGGTTATTATGCCACTCGTTACATTTTTCAAAAGTATGGTATCTTGTTACCTCCAAAAGCGGAGTTTTCTTTAGTTTTTGACAAACTATTTCTAGCTACGGATAAAAAGATATTACCTTTGCCTCATCCCGCGACCCTTCTTTATAATCCCGACTTTAAGCAAGATTTGATAAAGAGTTACAGGAAACTTCGGGTGTTACTCAAAGATTGTAAATGGTATCCGGCGTGTCCGATGAAGAGATTTTATGAGAGAGGAAACCTAGATAAGAAGTGGATAGAATTGTACTGTAAGGGAGACTGGGAAAGTTGTGTTCGTTACCAGATGGAAGAGAGAGGTGAACCGCATCCGGATTGGATGCTTCCCGACGGAACCCTAGATGAAAAGTTGCGTAAGGGTGGTGAAGATGAAGGTTACCATTATTTATGATAACACTGCTTTTAGAGAAGATCTTCAAGCTGATTGGGGATTTTCAGCACTTGTAGAAACTAAAGGAAGAAAAATCCTTTTTGATACCGGAGGAAACTCAGAAATTTTGCTTTCAAATATGGAAAAATTAGGTATCAATCTTAATTCACAGATTAGAGGGGAGCCGATTTTTTCAGGTGTCATTGTCCCCGTATCTTTCGATTTTTGGGGGTCTCCCCTCAAGTTCCTCTTCGCTGTAAGTGGTAATTCTTAGCGATTTTGCCAGACTTTATGTCTGACAACCTAACCGGGTACTCAAGCATCCTGAGCGCCAAGTAGAGCGAGTCGTAGAAAACTTCTCTCATTGTACGCTCCTTAGTTGACAGTACTAAAATACACAACGAAAGTGTTATAAAAACACGCAAATAACTAATTCAATATGGGAATTATTCCTTCCGCAGAAGAAATATTAAATGAGGTATTGGAGAAAAATCCAAACCTCGATGTAAATTCTTTACATAATGAGACGTTTTTCTTAATGGTTCGATAGAGAGCAAAATACTACGAAAGAAGGGTAAATGAAATACTTTCTGACCTTAACTTACCAAAAGAAATCCATTCTAAAGTAAAGAAGAAGCTACTGGAACCTGTTGTTGTAGAAGACAAACAATACAGCAATTTTATGGAGGAAGTTTCAAGACGTGTGAGTCAAGCCTTCCAACCAATATCCGGTTATCTTGCTGAGCTTTGCGCTCAAAGAGAATTAGAAAGAGCGGGTCTAAAGAAGGATTATCACTTTACAAGAAGAAAGGAGCGAACGGACTTTCTTATATATTATCCAAATTCGCATTCACCTGTGGCAAAGCACAGAGTTGAAGTGAAAAACGTAAAACTTAGGGAAAGGGCGGCTCGAGGACTTGCTTTTGATGGTGATAGCCTTTTTGGCTTCTTTAACCAATTAAGTGAATTTACGGAGTCTACCGTCAAAATTTTAGAAGAACTTTGTGTTGAGCGAAAAGGATACTGTTATATCCCACCAAATATACTATCAAAAATTTCTTATCCAACAACCCGTTTCAGACCTAACACTCAATTCGGTCGTGACATGGCGAACTTTGCTAGGACAGGAATAATACCTTAGGGTGGTCTCCAAAAATCCAATATGTATTCGAACGTAGTTCCCAGCGTTATATAATTGCTCGGCCAGCCGAAGATTCCTACTTTGTTAACCAGTTTTCGTCTGTCCCAAATTATTATGTTTCTTAACTCGTATCCTGCTTTTTCCATCTCTTCGATAACATATACGTGTACCGGAATTCTTTTTCCGTATTTATTGTCCTTCCACCATATGTCTGTAACGTTTATGATAGAGTGTGCTTTCGGTCTTAGTAGTGGAAGTATCCCTTTGTAGATTTCTCCTAAAGCTCGTGCGTATTTCTTTGGTTCCATTGTACCCAGATCTCTCGGGTCACTAGAATATTGTTGAACTTTGAGGAAGTGTTCATTTTTTCTTAGGTCGCCTCTTATACTCTTATTCAATCTTGGCCTATTCAGCATGTTAGCATAAGGGGGGGATGTTACAACTAAGGATATTGTTTCGGGTTCAAAGTACTCAGGTATATTACGGGCGTCATCCCAGATAGCGATCTGAGTAGTTGAGGATTTGGAATGGGCGCTCCAAACGTCCAGTTTCGTCTGTGCGACCCTTCTGTTTGAAAGATCAACGTATTCCTTTTTAAGGTCAAAGCCTACAGCATTCCGGTTTAAATCAAAGGCAGCGAGAAGGGTTGTGCCAGACCCAACAAAGGGATCTAAAACAAGCTCTCCCTGATGTGTAAAGAGTTCGATACATCTCTTTGGCAATCCTATTGGAAAGACCGCGGGATGAACATTCTTATCCCGTATGTCTCGTTTTTCATAAAAGAACTCCCATATCGCTACTTGATATTGAATCCATTGTTTAGCGTTTAAACAGTTAATATGATTGTCCGGGCAGTTGCATGTTTTTGTGTAATTGATGCGTAATGGTTTCTCTATCGCATAACTTTCTACCATGATACCTCACTTCTTTTTTCCCGCCTCAGAAATAAATGACTTTTCAGCAAGCCACGCTAAAACTATGTTTCTCACAATATCAGCGTCGGATTCTCCCAAAACCCCTTTCATTTTTAATATGATGTTCCATTGTTCGTCGTTAAAAGTGACTTGAACCCTTTTGCTTTTCATTTGTATCATATATGTGTTT
>JAUQYY010000371.1 GCA_030587505.1 Candidatus Sigynarchaeota archaeon | reverse complement strand
TCATACATTCTTGCATTTGGCCTATCGCTACTTTGGGTTTCAGCTCTAATGATTGTATAATCTCCATTGTCAGCTTCGGGCACCGTGACAGTGAAGCACACTCCTCCGATCGCTTGCACACCGAGGATTCCTTCCAAGGCTCGAACCGCGATGAGTCCAAGCCGCCGGCACTGCTTCCTGTATCTTATTCACCACTAGGAGCCATCTTCGAACCGTTTAGAACCTAGGTGGGATATTCACTCTCCCCCACGAATTGCTGGAAGTTTCTCCTGCTGATTCTTTCAACATTTCTCTGAAAATTGCTGATTTCCAGTTTTCCTGCGTCTTCTCTCCTCACCAAATAGAACTGGACTATGGTGTTCTTGTATCCCAGGGCGATTCCACGCCACCTGCCGTCCTCCGACTCGAACTCCACAACATCCCCGAGTGCGACGCCCTTTCTCACGGTGAAGTCCATTCTGACGCTTCCCATAGTCTTTATGAAGACGTTGTGGTAGTGGTCTCCAACCTCACGCATCGGCTTACCTCTGGCTCTGAGGGCCTCCACCGCGAAGGCTCTGAGCACCTCTTCGCCCATCACCATCCAAGCCCTAAGGTTCCCGTAGAACTCCGCTCCGATAAACTCGCCGTTGATGAAGACGGCTACGCCACACTGATCCTTAACGTTCTCAAACCGGTTAACCAGACTGTCTATGCTTTTCTCCCTCGCCTTTGTGATGTCGAGGTAGCTCTGGGTGGGGGTCTTGTTAATGTCAACGTTCATCTCATACCTAAGCGCGTCGATTTCGCTCCAGACAGCGCTCTGACCCGCCGGGGACATAGCCATAAAAGCCACATTAGGGTTAAGCCTCACCTTGGCCGCCCTGAAGTCTCTGCCCTTCTTGTAGCTCCATCTAGACTGCTCGATGCACTTCGCAGGTATGCTGACCTCCCTCTCTGCTCCCCTGCCGGTTCTCCTCGTTTCGAAAATTCTCTGCTTGACGCCTGGGGGTAAGAGTATGGGCTCCCAGACCGTTCTGTCCTGCTTTCCGCCGTGCACCGTTACACCGAAGGGAATGAGGACCATCTCGTCGCTCATGTTCACAACCTTCAACTCATTCACGTTGTCGGTTTCGATGATTCTTATCTTGCCCTTGTCCTCCGCTTCACTGACGCACATGAAGTCTAGGTGCGAACCCTTGAGAACCAGGGGTATGACAACCATGTTCCCGTGTTTCTGGGGCTCCTCAAGCTTCATGAGCATGAGGGGGTTGTCAAAGAAAACCTCCACCAGCCTTAGGCTCTCACTCTTCACTCTTCTCACTCCTCTTTCTTCTTTTTTCTTCTCACTTCTTTCTTCCCACCCTTCTCAGCAACAGTTTCCTCCTCCACCAACTGGGACAGAAGATTCTGGATCTGGTTTGCTATCACTTCCCCGTTTCTTGTGAGCTCCACACCGTAGGAGACCTGGACTCTTCCCTCCTCATCCACTCCGTTCACTCTTACCCCCTTCACGCCTAGAAGCCTCTTTGACGCTGGTTTTGGAAGCTCTTCCCTGTGAACCCTAACGATTCCCCCTTCCTTCAGGCTCCTCAGGTGGTAGTTGATTTGCTGCTTCGGGACGCCTATTTTCCTGGCGAGGTCTATGGGTCTCTGAGCGGATGATGATAGCTCCCTTACGATGTCCACTCTAACGGGGTTCCTGAAGACTAGTCCAACCTTCTCGAAGATTCTCCTTTTCTTCTCGTCCTTTCTCTTCGGCATCAAAATCACGGGTGAGAAAATTTTTACGGTAAAAAAATCTTTTACTGTAAAAGAATTATCACAGTAACATATAAACCTTTCGAAAAACGCAAAAACCATCCACAAAACCACTCGTTACGAAAAAGAAATATAAGCAAAACCATGCCGAAAAACAAAGCGAAGGGGAACCCCTCCCAGGTGCGCAGAGCTGTTAACCCTTCTCACGGGTTTTCCAGCGTTCGGCTCTCCGTTGTCCTCAGCCTTCCATCAGAGTCCATCACCGTTACTATGGTCTTATGGTTTCCCTCTTGGTCAGGGGTGAAAACAAGTTTCGCCCACTTAATGGACGGGTCGGACTGGTACCTCCTTTTCAGCTCTTTCGCCCTCCTGAGTGAGCTGACCAGTATCTCCCTCCTCCTGGCCTGCAGCTCGTCTGTGTCGTACATGGAGTAGAAGCATCCCGCAACCAGCACTTTCACCTTGGGGTCTCTGAAGTCCAGGAAAACCATGTCGGCGTCGGACGATTTGAAGAGCACGCCCAGAAGCCAGTCTACTCGCCAATCCTCGTTGGGCAAAAGATCAGAGGACCTAGCGTATTTTACGCGTTCATCCCACCAGGTGAGGTCGGGTATCACATCAATCATTCTGGCTGCGTACTCCTTGCCTGGCGGTGGAGGTGAGGGCATCTCAAACTCAATTTCGTATTCCCCCTCGCCCACAGCCTCATCCATAGCCGCGGTTAACTCCTCAAGGAAACCCTTCACATCCTCAGTACTAGGGTCCTTGCGCTTGAACCGTGCCCCCCGGTGCTGGAAGACAACTCTATCTCCCTCAACCAAGGATTCCTCATCGGGCATATCGATTAACTCTCTCAGGTCGACACCCAACTGCCTGCTGAGATTCTCAACAACACTTTTTTCCAAGTCCCATCCGATGTCTTCAATATCCACCATGGTTACCACACCAACAAGTCAAAAACGCTACCCGTACCCTACTTCTCTGTTTCACCTTCATCTTCTCCTTTAACCTAGGCATCGCTGCCCTATTACTCTTACCCGCGCGAATAAGGTTGGGAATTAAATAAATTAGTCGGGAAGCATGTTCCGGATCTGCTCATGTTCTCAACTTCTCTTTATTAGGTCGTTCAGTAGCACCAGGTAGTCTAGGAGGAGCCGGGTTATCAGAAAGTGCTTCTTGATTGTTTCCCTGCCCTTTCTGCCCATTTCTTCAGCGAGTTCCGGGTTTTTTAGGAGTTTTATGATTCTCTCGGCGAAGCCCTTCTTGTCGTAGGGGTCGACCAGATAGCCGTTTTCTCCGTCTTTTATTTGGAGGGGTATGCAGCCCACGTTGGAGCCCACGACTGGGGTTCCCTTCCAGAGAGCCTCAGCCACGCTGAGTCCGAAACCCTCCCTCTTCGACTTCTGTATCACCACATCTGCGACCCGCTGCAACGCGTTCACGAGTATGCTGTTCTC
>JAUQYY010000366.1 GCA_030587505.1 Candidatus Sigynarchaeota archaeon | reverse complement strand
CATCGTACTCCACTGTCGGTACGGGTAGGTAGGGGACTAGCTCTTCCTTCACTCCCACGGGGCCGGCTCCGGGTCCTCCTCCTCCGTGGGGTGTCGAGAAGGTTTTGTGGAGATTGAAGTGAACCATGTCGAACCCCATGTCTCCGGGTTTAACCTTGTTTAGAACCCCGTTTAGGTTGGCTCCGTCATAGTAGAGCAGACCACCGTTGTCGTGGATTATGTCTGCGATTTCTAGTATGTCCTCTTCGAATATGCCGAGGGTGTTCGGATTGGTGAGCATTAGGCCCGCTGTTCTCTCTCCGACCGCGGCTCTCAGGGCTCCCAGGTCAACGCAGCCGTCCGTGGATGAGGGGATGGTCACCACGCTGAAGCCCGCCATTTTAGCGCTCGCGGGGTTGGTTCCGTGAGCCGAGTCGGGTACGATTATCTCCCTTCTACTCTCCGATTCTCCCCTCTCCTCGTGGTACTTCCTGATAATGCACAGCCCGGTGAGTTCACCGTGGGCTCCCGCCGAAGGCTGAAGGGTAACCCTCGCCATTCCCGAGATCTCTGCGAGCATTTTCTCCATACGGTAGAGCAGCTCCAAGGCTCCCTGAACCGTGGAAACATCTTGGTAGGGGTGAAGCCTGGAAACCTTGTCCATTCCCGCTAATTCCTCGTTTATCTTCGGATTGTACTTCATGGTGCAGGAACCCAGCGGGTAGAACCCCAGGTCAACCGCGTAGTTCATCTGAGCGAGGTGAAGATAGTGCCTCACCAACTGTGGTTCTGAAACCTCCGGAAGGCCGATTGGCTCTTTCCTCCTGAGCTTCTCCGGCACGGACCCAAGCACGTCCCCGACTTTGCTCCTCACCTTTTCGCACGGTTTCGGCAGGATGTGTCCAACTCTTCCGGGTGTGCTCATCTCAAAGATGAGCGGTTCCAAAACTCCTTCCCTTTCTTTCCAAACAGCCTGACTAAACTCATCAACCACTTTCAGTCTCCTCCAGTATTTGTTATGTCTCCTTCCTGTTAGGGGCTGCGTGAGATCTCTGTGAGGGCTTCGACCAGTTTGTCCATGTCCTCGATGCTGTGGATTTCTGTCACGCAGTACAGGCTGGTTTCCCCAAGCTCCGGAAACTCTTTTTTGATTATTTTGCCACCGTGGATTCCTCTCTTCAACAGCTCTCTGTGAATAACCTCTGCGGGTTTCTTGGAGTTGACGGTGAACTCCTTGAAGTGGGGCGACTCGAACAGGGGCGCTCTGAAACCCTCGATTTCGTTTATTCTCTCCATGACATATTTTGCGTTTGCCATGCAGGTTTCTCCGAGCTGAGCCAATCCGGACGGCCCGACGCAGGCGAGGTACACCGCCACCTGAACCGCGCACAGCGCTTCGTTGGAGCAGATGTTGCTCGTTGCTCTCTCTCTGCGGATGTGCTGTTCTCTTGTCTGTAGTGTTATGGTGTAGCAGCGGTTACCTTGCGCATCTTCGGTCATACCGATGATTCTTCCGGGCATGTTCCTAATCAGAGTCCTGTCGTCTCGGCAGGCGAATAAGCCGATTAGCGGTCCACCGAAGGAGGGGTCGATTCCGAGCGGTTGCCCCTCACCCACAACGATGTCCGCTCCGTACTGTCCGGGTGGTGCGAGTACACCCAGAGATGTGGGGTCAACCCCCACCACGAACAGTGCACCGTTTTCGTGGGATATTCTCCCTATTTCCTCAACTTCCGTTTCTATCACCCCGAAATAGTTGGGGGTCTCAACGTACACCCCCGCGGTTCTATCAGAAACCATGCTCTCCAGGGCGCTGACATCAACGCCCCCCGTCTCCCTGAGGTAGGGAACCTCTCTGATGCTCATTATGTTATGGGTGTATGTTTCGAGGGTTGACCTTCTGTCGGGGTGAATCACTCTCGGAATCAGGAACTCTCTCCTCTTCGTCACTCTCCCAGCCATTAGTGCGGCTTCGCCCAGGGCGGAGGCCCAGTCGTACATCGAAGCGTTCGCCGCGTCCATGCCCGTTATCTCACACACCATGCTCTGGTACTCGAAGAGCGCCTGGAGTATCCCCTGGGACGCCTCCGGCTGGTACGGCGTGTATGAGGTCTGGAACTCGGGAAGGGACGCGAGCATCTTCACCACCGCCGGCACATGGTGGAGCCAAGCACCAGAACCCAGAAAAACCGGGATATCCTTGTGGGTGGTGTTCCTGCGCATTAGACTCTCGATGCTTCTTTTCAGGTCGGCCTCCGCCAGCGGCTCGGGGAGCCTAAGTTTTTTACTCAGCCTTATTTTTTCCGGGATATCTCTGTACAGCTCTTCCACCTTCTCTATTCCAATCTCCTTTAACATCGCTTTTTTGTCGTCCTCCGTTGCTGGTATATACTGGTGTTTGAATCCCACTTTTCGTTCCCTCTTAGAGATTTTAATTAAAATTCTAAAAGTTTCAAGCTTGTTTTAACTCTATCGGCGGATAGTCTCCATCCAAGGGTGTGGACGCGAATTAGTATAACCCTCATCCCTTTTTTCAGAACCCACCTTGAGGCTTTCGTGGCGTGGCGAGCCCGAGAAAGATATAAGAGATATTAGTAGTTGTATATTATCGGACTCATTAAGGTTCTGGTGGTCTCGGGATTGGCGAATGATGTTGGCGATACTAGTAAAAAGTTTTCAATAGTCGAAGCCGCGAGGCGTGATGTGGTCACCTGCCACGTGTCCGACCCGGTTCCCAAGGTTGCACAAATGATGGTGGACAACTGGATAAGCTCCGTGTTCGTGAAGGATGACAACGATAAGGTTGTGGGAATAATAACCGACGGAATAATCTTCCGGCTGGTGGCGCAGGAGAAGGATCCGCGGCTCTACAAGGCGGGGGACATAATGTTTAGGGATATTATAACCGTGGGAACCGACGCCTCGATCGAGGAGTTGCGAAACCTGTTTGAAAAAACCAAAGTGAAGAGAGTCGGAGTGGTTGACAGCAACGGTAAAATCATTGGGGTAATCAGCAAGAAATGGGTTAACAAGTTCAAGAAATACACACGGTACTATGACATACAGTTACAACCAAAGGAAACAGCGCAGAAAACGAAATCCCCAGAGGGTAGTGGGGAGTAATGGTCCATGATTCCCCTCCGGTATAATTGAATCGGGTTGAGAATTATCTACTCATTCACTATTGTCTCTGAGGCATTAAAATGTCTAATAGCAAAAATAAAGGAATCGATGATTTCGAACTTGAACCGAGAAGAGAAGAACCCCATAATGTTCTCGAAGGTTTGATAGGTATTTGTTTGTGTTACTTCCACGAGGCCAAGGGCCACTTGGTCTTGTTCACGTGTCCGGAGAACCTTAAAGAGGATGTGGAAACACTCCGGATAATTGAGAA
>JAUQYY010000377.1 GCA_030587505.1 Candidatus Sigynarchaeota archaeon | reverse complement strand
TTATGGATCCCTCCGCAGCCGTTTACTTAGCCCTTTGGCCCGAGGCGCGAATGGGTTTAACGCCGGTGGGCTTTGACCCGACGGGAAACATAGACCCCATTGGAAACACCGCCTTCTACTACCTCGCAGCAGTCTGGATACAGGTACACACCCAACCCTACCAACCCGTCTGCGTACTCGGCGGTAGAGCCGGAGTGGACTCCGTTATGATAACCGCTTTCTCAGGCAGACCCACCGCGAATGGTATGTGGCTGGAGGTGATGCACCCTCTCATCCACCCCATAGTTGAGTACTACTATCAGTACAAAGCCACGATTTACGTTGTGGGTCCACCCTTCACCTCACCATCGGCTTCGATTCCCACGAAGCTGGTGGCAGAGTTCGGCCCTGTCAGAGTGTTTAAGAGAATCTAGAATCCTGACCCTTCTTGGACCGGTTATCCCTGCTTGTATGGTCTCACGCTTGGACTTTTTCGACTTCGGGGACCCTCTTCCCGTTGATTCTCTTAAAGATTTGGTAAACAATAATCGAAGCGGCGAACGCTATGGCCAGGGTTAGGACTATGGTTATGAGAACGCTGGAGAAGAGGGTGTAAACCCAGAATATTGTTGAAACCATTACAATGTAGTAAAGAACATTTCCCGTCGTTACGGTTAGGTAGATTGTTTTCCAGTTTATCCCCATCAGTACCATTAGGGGGACGGCTATGTAGATCCAAACAGAGAAATTGAACAAAACGAGACCCATTATGAGGCCGAGTGTTCCGATGTACGCCTCCGCCTCCTGTATCCTCCCCTCCAAGTATGAGGAGATTCTTTCGATGCGTCTGGCAATGAAGCTGGTTGCAAAGTATGCGATTGTGACGGCTGTCGTGTGTGACGCCAGCCAGAGCGCGGTGACATGGTATATGTTCATACCGGAGCTCAGCAGGTGAACTATAACGGGGACCACAACTCCGGAGAACTGAACAACCATAGTGAGATACGCCATGACGATGGTTCCAATATCCAACAAGTAGAAACCTCAAAAGCTTCGGTATGTTTACTTGTTATTCTTTATACTATTAAGCTTTGCCACGAAAGAGACGATTACCTAAACACAAAGGTTTTTTGGATTGGGGATGAATACTTACCAAAAGTTTGTGAGGCGAGGCGTTGTCGCGGGACGCTCAGAAATTTCGGCGTGAGCCACCCCCAGAGCTGGCGAGTGTGACTGACGGCTGGGTTGTTGGCCCCTTCCACTTCTATGACGTTGTGGTGCTCTCACTGGTTGCCTTCTTCACCGTCGGGCTTTTTGTTGTTGGTCCACCGCTTATCATCGACGACTTTTACCACATGGGGGTAGCTCAGCAGATATATCGATTGGGCTTTGTTCCCACCTGGGACTTCTGGGAGTACGCCCCGGTTGGTCGCCCTAACCTCTACCCTCCACTTCTCCATGTTGCTATGGCTCTCCTCATGAAGGTCAGCGGCGGGGACGTATTCTTCGCCGCGAGGGTGGTTAAGGTTGCAACCTACCCTATCCTCGTTTTGTGCTTCTGGTACTCGGCCAGGGGGTTTACCGGCAGGAAGGCGGCCTTCTACTCAACCATGGCGCTGGCGAGTGCTTCTCCGCTGCTCCTCGTCAGCTACATGATTATGCCCGCGAGTCTGGTTCTCGCCCTCACCTGCCTCCTGTTTCTGACGTTCACCCGGAAGATGCTCCTACCCTCAATAGCCTTGATGGCTGTGATGCTCTGGCTTCACATATCGATGCCCCTACTCACAATCGTAGCGCTTCTTGCCTTCAGCCTAGTGAGAAGGAGGGAAGGGTATCTAGTGTTCTTCCTCAAGGTGTTTGGGTTTTCCGTTTTACTTTACTCCCCTTGGCTGGTTCACGTGGCTGCGCACATGAGCTGGCTTTCATCCGCTCAGATGCCCGGGGGAATCTTTATCCCCCTCATTGTGTGGGCACTGGGTTTACCCGCTCTCGTTCTCTCCTTTAGATGCTATCGGGCGGACTACTTCGTCTACACGCTCTACACCTTCTCGCTTATACCCGTTTTCTTCGGGTATGGTATGCGCTTCTGGGTTTACGTGGTAGTTCCAGTGGCGTTCTTTGTTGGTGTAACCCTTTCGAGGCACGTGGGCTCGAGAGGCGGAAAGTGGAGGGATCTGAAAATAATCCTCGTACTTGTCCTGGTCGCCTCAGCCCTGCTGGTAACGCCGGCAATCGGTGGTGAGATGCAGGCACAGGCGGGCACTCCGCCTCTTTTGCGTCTTCCTCCTTTCCTGTCGCCCACGCCCTTCCTCTTCCTGCTTCTTTGGCCTCCTCCGGCAAGGTCGATGATAACGCCGGACCTTCTCCCGATTTATCTTGCGTCTGGCTGGATAATGGTAAACACTCAGCCCTTCCAGCCCATATGTTACATGGGCTCCGATATGTTCGACGCTTCGGCCATAACCGCGTTCACGGGTAGACCGACAACCGGTGGAATGTGGCGTGAGGTTATGAACCCCTTGGTTCAGATGGCATCCCACCTTTACATAACGGACCTTGGAACTGTGTACGTTGTCGGACCACCCTTCGCTACGCCTCCCCCCTCGGTTCCTTGCACCCTTGCTGCGGACTTCGGGCCAATCAAAATATTTGTTAGAACGTAAACCCCACAATAGCGGAGTTCGCCACCTTCCCCTCTCTTCCACCGTCTAGTGGCTGTTTCCACCTTTGAGAAAAGCATAAATTGGTAGAGGGAGAAATTGGTATTCGTGGTGACGCTTAAGCCTTCCAGAACTTCGGGGGCGTATGAGCTGCCGTTGGATTCGTCTTACGAGTTACGGAACTACCAACCGGGTGACGAGTATCAGATTGTGGAACTGTTCAACGCTGCCTTCGGGAAGAACAGGGTTTTTGTTCCCAGAGTGGTTGAGTACTGGGTTTGGCGATACCCTGAGAGGCCTGGGTTCGACCCTGAAGGAATTTTTCTGCTTGAAAGAGACGGTAGAATCATTTCCTCCATCGTAGAATCCATAAGAAGGGCAAGGCTCGGCGGCCGGGTTCTCCGCTTCGGAATCATAGGCGATGTTTCAACGCGCCCGGAGTTGTGGGGCCAGGGTTTGGCGAGCAGACTGCTCGAAGAGGCCATAGGCTACGCGGAGCAGAAAAA
>JAUQYY010000354.1 GCA_030587505.1 Candidatus Sigynarchaeota archaeon | reverse complement strand
TCTAAGAAATCGGGATTCTCTGAGAGTTTCCTACATATCTCTCGGAGTTTAGGGGTGGCATTTAAGCCGATTCTTGGAGCCCATTCGGAGATGTATTTTTCAGCATTTATACGCCCCTCACTCTTGCCAAGTGGTGTTTTGCTCTTCCAAAGCCGTATCTCACGTTCAGCGCTCTCCACGGAATCCGAAGCGTGAATGACATTGATTCCCCCCCAAATCCCGTACTTTCCTCTGATCGTCTGAGCGTCTGCTTTGTTGGCCATTGTAGCCCCTGCCAGTTCACGGATTTTTTGAATAATTCCATCACCGCTGACAATCATCGCAATAATGGGGCTCAGCATAATGTATTTTTTTAATCTGGGGAAAAACGGTTTATCCTTGTGCTCAGCATAGTGGAGACTCGCAAGTTCTTCAGAAACCTGAAGCTCCAGGAAGTTTTCGATTTCAAATCCCCTTTCTAGAAAGTTTTCCAAGACACGTACACCAACGAGTCTTCTGAGCACAGCATCAGGTTTTAAAAGAATCAAACTCTGTTCCATAAAACACACCTCATAGAGTCTTAAAAGAAGTCACTCAATTTTAGCCTAGTTTTTGTGATTGTAGCAAGCCCATCGCGACGGCAGCCGTTGCGGGGTGCACATCCTCATACTCGGCTAAGATTATCATTGCACCGTGGGTGTCTTTGGGATGAAATATAACTTCTTTTAGTGCTCCTAGATCAAGTTTCCCCACTTTTCGGATGCCTTTTCTCTCCAGTTCTGCAGTAGCCTCCTCTATGTTTGAAACTTTAAAGACAACAGCATAGAGCCCCTCGCCCCTTTTTTCCACAAATTTTCCAACGGGCGATTCGGGATGAGACGCCTCCATTAACTCTATTCCCGAAGGACTGTAAGCAGCTCTCACAAGCAATTCATCCGAAGAACCAGCAGGATCGAACTTTATACCCAAGAGATCTGAAAAGAATTTTATCGACTCATCCAAATTTTTCACAGCGATGACCACTCGGTCTATTCTTTCAATCCTCATAAAGTACCACCTTTCAGTCCCTTTGAAATATAAGATTCGAGTGTTTTTCATAAAATCAAAGCAATCAGCTGAGTTTAACACTACCATAATATCTATCAAACAGAACATGTATAAGAAGAATTTTTCATATTTGGAGTGATTTTGACTAAAATTAGATTCTCTTAGATCCAAATAAAACTATTTCGCAAAGGAAAAATCAGTGTAATGAAGCTTCTATAAAGTTAATACTTTTATGTGACAGCTATTACTCTTTGCGTTTAATTAGGTTACATTCTACTTTGTTCAGCCTCTCTCATTAGATGTTCAGCGACACATGAAGAAAATCAGTTAACTTTTAAAAAGATTCAAGCGCACCTTCATCTTAAGAACTAGTAAATCTCCCCTACAGAACGAAATCGAGCGTAGTGAAACATGAAAACTAGAGCAAGTTGTCGTCCTAAGTTTTCCCGTGCAGATTTGAAGCAAAAAATAACTATTGAATTTTGAAAAGGGGAAGTCGAATCGGAAATCAGGTGTTTCGTGTAGTGCGGGAATTAGAGGGGGAGAAAAATTGGTCTTAGAGGAAGGAAAAAATTTTCGGAAAGTGAAACATGAAATAGGGAGGTGGACCATTGAAAATTAACAGTTTATCGTTTGTTATTGGTGGTGAGGCAGGGGCGGGAATAAACCTTGCCGGTTTTATTTTGGGTAAGAGCTTTGTCAGAGGCGGACTGAATGTTTTTGGAACCATTGACTATCAGTCGCTGATAAGAGGCGGGCATAACGCGTATTATGCGACGGTAGACACGAGTGAAGTGTATACCCATAGTGGTTACGCGGATCTTCTTCTGGCACTAAATGAGGAAACAATATACATTCACAAACAAGAGCTTGTTGAAGGATCGGGTATAGTTTACGATGGTGAAAGCATAGACATTTCCGCGGAAAAGTTAGGAGTTAAGAATGTTAAACTTTACTCGGTTCCCTTAAGAAGGATAGTTAAAGAGTTGCAGGGACCTCCGGTGATGAAAAATACAGTCGCTATTGGGGCGGCTGTATCGCTCGTTGGTTATGATTTGGAGTTGGTAAACGAGCTTATCAGGGAAACCTCTGGAAAAGAGGAAAAAAGGCTAGAGTTAAATCTAGCAGCAGCAAAAAGGGGTTATGAATACGCTGAGCAGAACTATAAAAATGATTTCGATAGGAAAGTAGAGGTGTTAAGTAGAGCCAAAAATAAAATGTTTATTACAGGCAGTGATGCAATCGGATTGGGTGCGATCAAAGCCGGATGTAAATTCTATGCGGCCTATCCAAACTGAGCAATGTTATTTGCTCAGGGAGAATGACTCCAGCAAGTCCGCTGCTTCACTATCTTGCGGCTCGTCAAAGAGATAAAGATATCTTAGTAGTGCAGTCCGAGAGCGAGCTAGCCGCGATCAATATGGTGAATGGAGCCTGCTTCGCCGGTGTTAGAGCGATGACAGGAACATCGGGAGGGGGATTCTGCCTAATGACGGAGGGATTCGGGCTTGCGGGTATGAGTGAGTCACACGCGGTGCTAATGCTGGCTCAGAGGCCCGGACCTAGTACAGGGTTGCCAACTTACACCTCTCAAGGGGACCTGAGATTCGCGATACACGCCTCTCAGGGGGAATTTCCCAGATTAGTGATCGCACCGGGCGATGTTGAGGAGTGCTTCTACAAAACAATAGAAGCGTTTAATCTGGCTGAAAAATACCAAATCCCCGCCATTCTGATAACAGATAAACATTTACAGGAAAGTCACAAGTCGACAACCCCCTTTGATACAAGTAAAGTTTCCATAGAGAGAGGGGCGCTGTTTGTGGGGGACAAGTACGAAGGTGAGGAGGAGTATAAGAGATACAAAATAACTGAGAACGGGGTTTCTCCAAGGGTTCTACCATCAACAAAGGGAGCCATTGTAAAGTACTCAAGTTATGAGCATGACGAGTTCGGCATCACAACTGAGGATCCAGAATTGACAACCCTAATGAATGATAAGAGATTCAGAAAACTTGAATTTCTTAACAAGGAACTCGAAAAAATGGAAACGGTGAAGATTCACAGAGACTCGGACGCGGACTTGACGATTATTGGATGGGGATCCACAAAAGGAGCGATACTTGAAGCCATGAAGATTCTTAAAAAGGAGAATTTTGAGGTTAATTATCTTCAAGTAATCTATTTGGCTCCGTTTCCCAAGGAAAAAGTTGGAGAGGTCCTAGAGTCAGCTAAAAGGACGGTTGCTGTTGAGAATAATAAGACCGCTCAGCTTGTCAGCCTCATTAGGGAAAACAATTTCGTAGATGTTGACCACAAGATTCTGAAGTACGACGGGAGACCTTTCAATCCGTGGATGTTGGCAGATAGAATAAGGGGGGTGATGTAAGAATGGTTTCGGCGAAAGAGCTAAAAACATACGCTAAAATAACTTGGTGTCCAGGATGTGGAAACTTCGGAATCTATACCGCATTAAGGAGGGGGTTGGCAGAACTGAGCCTGGAGCCAGAGAGTGTTGTGTTAGTTTCGGGAATAGGTTGCCACGCAAAAATGGTGGATTACGTAAATACAAACAGTTTCTACGTGATTCATGGAAGAGTATTGCCGGTTGCTAGCGCCATAAAACTTGCAAACCATGAACTCACAGTCATCGGGCATGCGGGAGACGGAGACGCGTACGGCATAGGGATCGGACACCTAAGCCATGCCTGTAGAAGGAACATTGACATAGTGTACATAGTCCATAACAATATGGTCTACGGATTAACAACTGGTCAAACGGCGCCAACCAGTCAGCAGGGATACGTATCAAAAACCTCCCCATTTGGAGAGCTAGCGTTACCAATAAATCCCATTGCACAGGGATTAGCTAGCGATGCGTCGATGGTAGCTAGAGGATTCGCGGGCAATCCTGAGCACCTGACAGAACTCATCAAGGAGTGTATAAGACATAAGGGATTCGCTTTGCTTGATGTGCTTCAGCCGTGTGTGACTTTCAACCGTATTAATACATACAGGTTCTATAGGGAGAGAGTCTATAAACTAGAAGACGAAAACCATGATTACACCGATAAGATGAAGGCTTTCCAAAAAGCCTATGAATGGGGGGACAGGATACCAATAGGAGTCTTCTACAAGGTGGAAAGACCCACGTACCACGAAGGACTACCACAAATATCTAAAGTCCCTCTAAGCAGACAAAGAATAGAAGACGTAGATATATCAGATTTGATTAGGAGCTTTACATAAAAAGCCCAGCGAACGTTAGTTCTAGAAAACTCAATGAGTTCTAAGTTACGGAGGATATAAATCCTCCATCCCATTACTTTTGATGTTAAATTTTTTGTGAATAATTTAAGGTTAACGTTAAATGAAAGTTGGAGAGTTAAGGCATTTGTGTACCATGCAATTACTTTGAGGTGGAAGTATGGAAGTTAAAGTAATTGTCAATGGAAAAGAAGTTGAAATGAATGAGTACGTCAGGAGTGTCTTCTTCGAGGTGTGTTGCGGCTTGTTAAGAACACTCAGGGGAGTAGATGATTGAAAAGAGCTTGAAATTAGAATCAAAAAGAGTTGATGGGGGGAATAGTTCTTCGAATATGCGAAGTATTATTTCCTTAATCCGTTGTGGTTTTCCCCTTTATGGAAAGGCGAGATTATATGTCCTTTACTCCGTCTTCGTCTATCATGAAAAGCACTTCTCCCTCGGGAAGGTAAGGGCTATCAACAAGGCGGGCTATTCTCTGGTTACCTCTGCTTTTTCGTAAGTAAATTCTGGTGGTACAGTTGTGAGCAACTATGTGCCCACCGACAGGAGCAGTAGGATCCCCAAAGAAAGCATCAGGCTTTGCCATAACTTGGTTTGCGACAACCACAGCCAAGTTATATAGTTCAGAAAGCTTAAGCAGGGTGTGAAGATGCTTGTTTAACTTCTGCTGACGCTCTGCCAGCATTCCACGACCTATGTATTCGGATCGGAAGTAACCAATAATGCTGTCTACAACAATTAGTTTAACGTTTTTGCCCTTCTCAATGATCTCACCTATGTTCTGGGACAGATAAAGCTGATGATCTGAGTTATAGGCTCTGGCGTAAGTAACATTTTTTAAGACTTCTTTGGGTTCCAGTGCGAATCTCTCGGCGATGGAGATTAGGCGTTCGGGTCTAAAGGTTCCTTCGGTGTCAATGTAGACGGCTTCCCCGCCCAGTCCGCCTAACTCTTCAGGCAGCTGAACAGTCACGGAAAGCTGATGACATATCTGAGTTTTACCTGTTCTGAATTCTCCGAACAATTCGGTAATCCCTTTGGTTTCGACGCCTCCACTCAGGAGTTGGTCCAGATTTTTTGTTCCTGTCGTAATCTGGGATACGCTTTTTCTTTGGGTTAGGTACTCCTGAGCGGAGATGAAGCCGATATTCAGTTTCTCTCTCGCTGCTTCAATAATCCTTGTGGCGGTAGCCTCGCCTATATCTGCTGCCACCGCTAATTCTTTGGGTGTGGCGACAGCCACGGCCTCTGGTGTTCTAAACCCGCCCTCACTTAACTTTTTGGATATCGCGGGGCCTATTCCGGGGAGATCCTCTAACGAGAGTAAGCTGCTCAATTAAACCATTCTCCACGGGTTAATTAGCTTTTGATTTGGTTTTGGGAGAGAGGATGTTGAAGTTCTTTTCCCGGTATGTAAAGCGTCTTAGTGTGAATGATACGAGTAACTCCCGGGCGATGGGGGTGGTCCGGCGGTCAGAGAGGTCAGATTAGAGACCTTTTGTGTCAGGGCCTTCTTGGGTGTGGTCGTAATTGACCTCGATCTGAACCGCATCGGATTCGAAACATCCTCTCTCTAAGGGTGTAGTACGGTTGTAATTATCGTTTAACAGGTTAATAATTTCGTGTGTAAGTATTACTTCCAGTATTTCCAGTATTTCCAGAAAAATCGTTTAAGAAAAAGGGAGAGAAAAATTGAGGAACCGCTGATTTGAAAAACTTGTTGAAGAAGACGAGAATTAAAGAGCGCTTTAGGAGGTAAATCAGAGAATGATTGATTATTGTTCAACTATTTTGTAGACTACGTCGTTCGGTCTGACGCGGTCTTTTACTTTAATACCTACGGAATCTCCCGCTCCAGCTTTTTCAACAGGATTTTTTTCAATTTGCATGCTTTCAACCTTTTGCGTGAAATCTGTTGTGGCGCCTATTACGCGAATGGTGTCGCCGATTGCCAAGTCTGCTTCGAGCTTCACCGCTGCGACTCCGACTTTTTTGAAGTACGAGAAAACCGTTCCTACTCTGATTTCGCTCATAAGTGTTCATCTCCGAATTATAAGTAGGTCAGAAGAATTAATATCTTTTCTTCGATAATTTTTCGTAAAAGAAGAGTTTCAAAGTTTTTCAGGTAGGTCTTTCCCGTTTTTCCTCTTCTTTCTTTTTTGAATTTTATCAAGCAGTTTTCTGATAGCTTCGCTTATTATAAGTAAATCCCATAACATGAACCTAGCTCCATCCCCTTTCTATTCTAACATAGCACTTGGTGTTTATTATCTTTTTGTGGTTTTCAGATAGTCCATGAGACATCAGTCATCTTAACTTTAAAAAACTTTTATTAACAGTAAGAATCGAGTTCCAAGAGAGCTTCATGAAGAGGTTCGTTTCATGTTTGAAATTAAATTAAACGAAGGAGCTTTCAGGCGGCGTAAAGGATACGTCTAAAATTTCAGTGCAATGAGGGTATGTGTCACCTACTTTGGGTCGATGGTTAAATACCATAGAGAAAACCTATTTTGGGAAAAATTGCCCTAAGAACTTTCGTATCTTTTTCCACCTCTAAAAAAGGGGGAAAGTAAGTGTTTGCTTTTCTTGCAGAGGGTTACTTTTCTTTCTTTATTTTTTCCAGTTTTTTCTTGTACAGACTGACTAGGTCCTGTGTCCGGACGCAGATATCTTGAGCTAACACTGTGTATTCTAGTATTGTTTTGAGGTCAACGTCGAAGGATTTGTCTGCCACCATTTTTCCTAATCCGACGGCTATTGGTCCGTTCTCCATAATTTTGTTCGCCATTTTTTTGACCGCGTTATCAAGTTCATCTTTGGGAACTACTTTGTTTACGAGGCCTATACGCCAAGCCTCCTGCGCATCGATTATGTCTCCGGTGAGAATCAACTCTTTTGCTCTGCCGAGACCCACCACGCGGGGTAATCTCTGGGCTCCGCCGAGGTCGGGTATGATTCCATAGCAAACCTCGGGTAGGCCGAAAGTTGCATCTTCGGAAGCTATTCGGATATCACACGCTAAGGCTAGCTCTGTGCCTCCGCCGAGAGCTATACCGTTTATAGCGGCAATCGAAGGTTTTTCCATAGACTCAAGCATGTTGATGGTTCCCTGTATCATCCGAATGAAAGGTCTAAGTTTGGAAAGGTTTTCCAGTAGGGTGCTTCCCAGCAATGAAAAATCTAAACCGGCCGAGAAAGCCCTTCCTGCCCCTGTTAACACTAGAATCTTTACCTCGTCGTCTTCGCGGGTCTTTATGAAGTATTCGCGTAATTTCTCAAAGGTTTCAATAGTTAGCGCGTTCAAAGCCTTGGGCCTATTCAAAGTTATTTTGCCAATTCCATCATGTTTTTCAAATATGACCACGTTGGAGTTCATAGTCTTCTACCTCGCACTTCAATTTAGTATATGAAAAGAAGCATGGTATCTTAAATATAAAACGTGACTAAATACGGACAGCAAGAAAAAGGTTCCAAGCCCTAGATAATAGGGAAAACCCTGGAAAATGAATCAAAGGGTTTACAATGCAGACTTTAGAGAAAAGGATAATTAAGTAAGAAGGAGCACAATTCAGGGGTAAGATAAGTAATTTGGGGGTTCTTCAACTTCTTTGGTAGATTCGGATGTAAGGCCCGGGGGTGATTAGTATGTATTCGCTTCCTAGTTGGGCTATGTCGCCTTCGATTTGGCGGCAGATACCTCTCAGTTGATCAACCGCTCTCTTGAGCTCGTTATTCGACTGTACTCTCTGGATAAACGGTTTGATATGTATGATGATTATGTTTCCTGATTTCAGTTCCTCGGCTATTCGTGATATGTCGGAAAGAGTTAGGAGAGGTATGGATTTTATGTACACCACCCCGGAATCAACCACTTCCTGGGGGATTTCGTCTGTTTTTTGCTCCTCCTCGAAGACCCCAAGTTTGGCTAGGTACTCTTCTGTGTCTGATGGGGGAGTAGTATCTGTGTCCAATGAGGGTTCTTTTTTCCCCTTTATTCTCTTAAAAAATCCCACTATCTTCACCAACCTGCTGCTTTACGATGGTTTTTGCTGATAATGAGGGGAGGATCCCCACAAATGTCTCTGTTTAATTTTGGGTTTTTACATCTAAAAGTGTTTATATTACACCCGAGAATACGTTTAAAACCTGATTTTTACCATATCTCGTTTTTTCCCCATCCACTCGGCAAAATTTTTTTCGACCATAAGCCTAAAAATCTCTTTTATATCCTCTAGAGGTAAGCTACTGAAATCTTCCCCAACATCAATTATTTCAAACAGGGTGAAATCCAGCCGCCCCGTGTTTAGGGCCCAACGATAAATAATTTCGCACCACTCCTCGAGGGAGCGCCAGTAGATTCTAACCAGTGTTTTGTTCTTATCCCACCATTTGATGCGATTCTTTGAGTTCATGTACTCCAGTATATCTCTTAAGGCAACCTCAGAAAGTTTGTCAAAGGGATTCTTTTCCATCAATTCGGCTACACTGATAAGGTGTATTACCAAAGACTTCGCCCATTTTAGGAGGTAATCTGCCCAGTCGCTTCTCCAAGACTCTAAAAACTTTGGATTTTTGGGTTTAACATACATCCAAGGCAAGTCTACCCATTCGGGTAGGGGAGCTTTCCTCTCCACCACCCGTTCAGAGGTCTCGGTTAGCGATTTCGGGGGAGCCGTCGCAGTAGCTGAGACGCTGGTTCCGGACTTCTGTCTTACGAGTTGAAGCTCGGCTTTTAGTTTCTCAATCTCTTCTCTTAGCATTTCTATTTTAAGCTCGCGTAACTCGGCTTCGTCGAGAGTTCCCTCCACCGCCAACTCGTCTAGGAGGTTGGCCTCATTTGCGGCTTGCTTTTTGGCTCTCTCCTTTTGTTTTTCCGCCATTTTCATCCCAAAAACGGTAAATTATTCAACGGCAAACTCGTCGGCCCATTCCTTGAACTTGATAAGCTCCGAGGGAGAAACAACGGGTTTTACTCCCCGTAGCGCCTCTAGGAAATCTTGGCGGTTTACAGGGCGTACCTTCACATTTTTGTCATTCAGCACGCCAGCGGCATCCAATTCTCTAATGGGCATCATTAAAGCCTCTCTACAAATCATGGCTATATCGCTACCAACGTAACCCTCGGTTAGTTTCGCCAATTCTTTAAAGTCTACATCTTTTGCCAGTTCGACGCCCCGGGTGTGAATTTTGAAGATTTCTTCCCTGGCTGCCTCCTCGGGCATCGTGATGTAGATTCTTTTCTCAAATCTCCGACGCAGAGCGGGGTCAAGCTCCCATGGAACATTGGTTGCGCCAAGAACGATTATTTGATCATTCTTTGATGAGGTTACTCCCTCCATCTCCTGCATGAGCTGGGTTTTCAACCTGCGCTCTCCTCCCACTTCGTCTCCGTCGCGCTTCGTTGCAACGCTATCAACCTCATCGATGAAGATTATTGAGGGTTGCTTTGCACGAGCCGCATTAAACAATTCCCTTACCAGCTTTTCTGATTCACCAAGCCACTTGCTTACGAGGGTCGCGGCAGACACGTTAAAGAATGTTGCTTTGACTTCGGATGCCACCGCCTTTGCGATTAGCGTTTTTCCGCATCCAGGAGGCCCAAATAGCAGTATTCCCCTCCAGGGTCTTCTCGCCCCTTTGAACAGGTCGGGGCGCATCATTGGGAGAATTATAGCCTCCCGTAATGCTTGCTTCGCGGTGTTCAGATTCGCAACATCGCTCCATTTGACGTCGGGTTTTTCCGCTATTATCGTGTCAGATATCGCCCTTGACAATTCCTCGTCTTCACCTTCACCAGTTTCCCGCGTGGTCACACCAGTTCTCAGTGTGGGGATGGAAGATCCGCGAGGTGAAAATGCAGCTGCTTTGATTTGCTTGCAGCGTTTAACGTATTTCTGCGCTCTTTCGTAGTAGATTTGTCTAAGTTCAGGGTTGTCTGTGAACCGCATGCATTTGAGTAGTATATCTGCCGCTCTCAGATATTGTTCGTAGGCTTGTTTGTAGTTCCCACGGTTGTCGTGGTTGATTGCTTCCTGGGCTATCTGTGTAGCGTATTTAAACAGTTTTTCTGCCATTTTCCCCACGTAACACATACTTTTACTAATTAGTAAAAGTTACTCCGAATGTTATTATTCTTTCTCTAGGTGCAATCCGATTCGATCAGCTTCTCGAAGGTAGGGAGGTTTTGAGTGAAAAAGAAAAATTTTGGTGTATTTTTTGAGATGGAGATTATTCCGGTTTTGCTTTTTCGGCCTCTGTTTTCGGTAGTCTTCTAAAAGCGTAGTAAAATCTCTGAAGAACAGTGAAGTGTGTTAGAAACGCGAGTAGTATAATAGCCCAGTATATGAGCTGCTGCTGAGGGGGGAATACTGAAGTCAGAACAAGTACGCCCTGAATGAAAATTACGATACCCAGTATCGCGAGTCTTTCAGGTCTTTCGGCTAACCCGATTCCAAGATTTTTGAGCCCTGCTGATTCTGCACGGGAACGAGCATAGCTCACCAGAAGAGCGCCAGCGAGCGTAACGATTCCCCAAACGGGGTGGCAGTAGCCAGCTATGATAATAGCGGCAAAAATGAACACTTCAGTGTAGCGGTCGAGTACTGAGTCCAGAAAACCACCAAACACGGTTATCGTTCCTGTTGATCGAGCGACAAGTCCATCGAGTAGATCGCAGAAACCCATAACAAAGATCATTACCGAGGCTAAAATCAGCCTCCACCCTTCATCTAGGAGATTAACGGGATACACTAAGTTTCCAACGATAAGGATACTGCCAATGATGGAGAAAAGGAAGCCTAGAATAGAGATGCGATTTGGGGTTAATCTAAGTTTTACTGCGATGTTTACAAGGGGTACGAAAATTTTGGTAAGCACCTCTTTAAATTTGCCCAGCAAATCATAACCTCCGAGCGATAATGGTGGTTTAACAGTCGAAGAGATTCGTAACGGTCTTCTGCTATTATTCTTTGTAGAAAGGTCTACTTGTTTCTATTGGTAGGCTTCTTGAAGTCTTTGCAGAAGCACGTTTCTATCCATCAGCAACATAAACGAGGCTAGCCTTGGACCCTGTTTTTGTCCAAGCAGCACCCGATAAAGCAGTTGGAAAAATCTTCTCGAACCCAACCCCGCCTCATCCTTGGCAACTCTATAAAGAATATTTTCCAATTCAGTCTCTGTGAATTCTTTGTCCCCTAACTTCTCTGCGAGAATTTTCAGGGCTTCCTTTTCTTCATCTTTAAGTTGCTCCTTTATGGCGGGAGGAAGCTTCTCAAGAATCCTCAGCTTGAATCTCTCGGGGGCATATTTATCAAGCCACGCCCGAGCCTCTCTAAGCCTTCTCTCGATTCTAGTTTTATCAAGCTTGGAAGGGATATCGCCGAGTAAGCCCGTGTTTTTGAGTTTTGTTATCGCATTTTCTAGAAGATTCTTTTCAGGGAGAATCTGAACCAGAGTTACGGCGTGAGCGTATCTTAACTGGAAGGGTAAAGTTTCAGGAGGGGGACTAAGCTGTGAGAGCTCATAGCTTCTTTTCATCTCGAACTCTTCTTTCTCCTGGAGAACTTTTTCGACCCCGTAGTATACTCTCTCCGCTTGGTCGTAGCTTTCGGTGAACTCGGGGACGCGTGATAGGTCTATAACAACTCTTTTCATGGGTTTGTTTTTTAGGTATAGGTATCTGAGAACCTCGGCCTCGGCTATTTCCAACCATTCAGCTGGAGTGACACCCAAAAAGTCGCTAGACCCCATATCACCCAAGTCTTTACCATCAACGGAGAAACCGACCCACTCGTAGGGATAACCGAAAGGAGGTTTTCTTCCAAAAATCTTCTCAACTATTTCTGCGCAGCTGTCTCGAGAACCGCCGGGGGTGGCGTGGTCCTTACCGTACGGTTCGAAGCTCACATTGAGAAGTGTCCACAGAGCCGCCCATTCGATTCGCCAGTTTAGTTTTCCGTCCTCGATGCTTGAAACTCCTCTCGTTTCGCAGCGGTTGCAAACATATTCAACAGTGTAATCGTCGAGGTTTACGTTAAGTATTTTGTGCTGGCCTATGGTGAGGCACTCCTTGCAGAGTGGTTCGAATGGTATCCAGCCTTTGGGATACGGGTTTCTGCCTCTGTATTTGTTGATAATCCGTCTGAGTTCCTCTTTTTGCTGAATTGTCTGTTTAACAAGCTCTTTCATTCCTTCTGTTTTGTAGAGATCGGTGGTGAGGAGGGGTTTGACGCCTATTGAGAAGCTGTCCAAACAGTCTCTGAAGGGGAACCAGTAGTGCTCCACCCAGTTTTTGTGGCATCCGAGGGGGTCGGGTACGTCGATTAAACGCCTGTTTCGATACTCTTTGGCTTGTTCAGGGTCAGGGAACTGTTTTAGTTGGGCGCTCTTTCCCTTCCACTGATCCTGCGTGTAAAGAACCAGAAAGTGTTCAGCTTTTTTCCCTCTTCTTAAGAGTTCTTCTTTTACGGTGTTCGTTAGGATAATTTCACCACGTAGGCGGCCGATGTGCTGTAATCCAGAAACGGACATGCCGCAGCTGCATATGTAGTGGTCTTGATCGTTCCAGTACTTGATAATATCGTCCACTGTTGAATCAATAAAATGCCAGTACTTTTCCAATGCACTAAACCCTTCCTAGCCTTTTTACTTCACCGAAACGAATTCATACTAGTAAATCTTTCGGATAAGTACGATTAGTTATAGAGAAATCATTTGAAAAACGAAACAGTAATCACTTCCACAAACGAAAGCATAAAACAAGACTTGATTAACAGAAAGAATTCTTAGAAAAAAATAAAACGTTCAGTTTGCTTGTGAATGTGTAAAAATTCTCCAAGAAGTAAATGTAAACATCAATTTACTAAAAATGAACGAGACTTCGTTCAACCAAAATCTTACTAGCGGGGAACCCAGTTGATACTCATTGTGTGTTCTGTTCAAGATATTGCGGGAATTAATATTTCTGAAAGACTCAGAGAGGAAATGAGTTTCACCGAAGTCGAAACGGGAGAGGGGGAGGAAGGAAAGTGGGTGGGGGAAATCGCGGGCAGGGAAGTGCTTCTTGTTCACCGTCAAGAGGATATTCTGTACTGCAACAATTTAGAAAAGATTTACTCTCCGGATTTGATAATTTTCGCAAGCAGGCACAGCAGTGCGACTGGCGAGCCAACTTTGTGTGTGCATGTTCCAGGTAATTTTGGCGAAGCAAAGTATGGAGGGGAACCAAAAACATTGTCGATAGCCCCTCCTCACCACGTGAAGACCGCTTTGCGAAAATTGTTTGAGATGAAAAATGAGTTAGATTTGGAATACGTGGTTTCTCAAGAACAGACTCATCACGGCCCCACACCGTTGTGCCCCTCGCTTTTCATTGAGATTGGAAGCTCTGAAAAACAGTGGAGGGACAGAAATGCGGGAATCGCCATCGCAAAAACAATAATTAGCGTTTTGAAGGTAGGTGAAGAGAATTGGGGCATAGCGGCTGGTTTCGGGGGAGGGCACTACGCCCCGAAATTCTCGAAAATTAATCTACACACAGAGTTGGCGGTGGGCCACATAGCATCAAAGTATGCGGCTCCTCTCCTGGACGAGTTCATGTTGAAGCAGATCGTTGACAAAACTGTCGGAGAGTTAAGATTTTTCATCATAGACTGGAAGGGTTTAAAGGCGGAGAACCGGAGACTGATAGTTGAATTCGCAGAGAAGTATAATATCGAAGTTTTGAAAACGAAAGATATCCCCACCGAATGAAAAACGAAGTATTAACCACAAAAAGGGGCTGTGCTAGTATTTTTCAAGGTAGGGTTATCTCACTATCGTCAACAGTATGACTCCCAACGTAGCTAAAACCGCTCCTAGGGCTATTCTTAGGGTTATCTTCTCTTTTATAAGGTAGAATGAGAATACAGTTGAGAACAGGGGAGTGACCGATGAAATCGCTGTTGAACGGGTGGCCCCTATCATTGAGATTCCAGCCAAAAATGCTATCCCTCCAATTCCAAGGGCGGTTACCCCTGCCAATCCAAGCATGAGCCATTCCCTACGGCTTGCCCTGATAATCATTTTCCCTTTACCCGTACAAAGAACCACTACAACTAGGAACCCAACAAGTATGGGCATCCTAACAGCATTAGCTAGATAGTAACCGATATTTCTTAGGGCCAAATCTAGGAATATAATCCCCGTCGCCCACACTATTGCTGTTATCACAGCAAGAACAACTCCCCGTCTATCCTCCCCCGCGTTTTCGGAGCTTTGAGAATTAGTTCCGCTTAAGAGCCAGATAGAAACAACAATTATTACGACGCCGATAATTGTTAGCGGCTCGAAGGGTTCTTCCAGAAAAATTATTGAGAAGATTGCGGTGAAGAGAGGGTAGGTTCCAGTGATGGGAACAGCGCGGCCTACCCCTATGTACCTCAGGGATAGGAAGTACAATCCGTCTCCCAGTCCTAAACCGATCAGGGTTCCTAGTATTAGGCACGTTAATGTCCAGCTATCCACGAATGAGAGTTTCCAGAGGTCTCCTAAGGCAAGTACAACCACGAAGAGGAAAATCGCAGCGGGAATCGATCTTATGAGATTAGCGGAAATTGCGTCTACGGTTTCGAGGGATTTTTTGTAGAGGATCGCTGCTACTGCCCAGCACAGCGCTGCGATTAGTGAGGCCAGCTCTCCAATCAAGGAAAACCACGATCCCTTTAAAGCTGTTTTTGGTTTTCTCCAGCGTGTTTTTTATTTTGATTATGTGAGGAAAAAACAGTCGAACTAAAAGTATTAATCTATTTCGCCTTAGAAAAGGATTACAATTAACTAGTAGAAAAACTCTCGATTTTTAATGAAACAGGTAGAGAAGAATAGCTTTCTGTGAGTGTAGCCTGTTCTCCGCTTGATCCCAAACAACCGACTTTTTTCCTTCTAGTACATCTTCTGTTATTTCTTGGCCTCTGTGTGCGGGTAGGCAGTGCATAACTATGGCGTCGGGGGAAGCGTATTCTAGTAGCTGAGCGTTAACCTGAAAGTCGGGAATAAAGGCTTTCAGTCTTTCCTCACTTTCTTTTTCGTCACCCATGCTTACGAATACGTCGGTATAAACTATGTCTGCGTTCTCTACTGCTTCCCTTGGTGAGGTGAAAATTTCGAGGTTGGACCCTGATTCTTTGGCATTCTTTTTAGCCTTCTCTACTATTTCGCTCTTGGGCGCGTATCTTTCAGGGGAACCGACACTAATATCCATTCCGATTTTGGTGCAACCGATTAGGAGAGAGTTGCAAACGTTGTTACCGTCGCCTATGTAGGATAGTTTTAATCCCTTAAGCTTTTTCTTCTTTTCTTTGATGGTTAGAAAGTCAGCCAGTATTTGGCAGGGGTGGTAGAGATCACTTAACGCATTGATTACGGGTACTCCAGAATATTTTGCCAGTTCCACTAGGTCGTTGTGTTCATAGACTCTTGCTACTATGCCATCTACATATCGTCCCAAAACTCGGGCAGTGTCCTTCACGGGTTCTCCTCTGCTGAGTTGGAGCTCGTCCGCCCTCAAAAAAATAAAGTTTCCTCCCAGATGGTTTACTGCAACCTCAAACGAAACACGCGTCCTAGTGGAGGGTTTCTGGAAGATTGCAGCGATGTTTTTATCTTTAAGGATTTTGGTTTTTTCTGTTCCCGCCTTAACTCTTTCGGCTACACTTATCAGTTTGTGGATTTCATCAGACGAAAAGTCATTCAGTGTTAGAAAATGCTTGGACAAAGCGCATCCCTTCAGCTTCCCAAAATCTTGCTTGTAAACCACTCGGCATTAAAGGGTTCTAGATCATCATATTTCTGTCCGGTTCCCACAAAGATTATTGGTTTTTTAGTAGCGTAAGCGATTGAGAGTGCAACCCCGCCTTTTATATCTGCGTCCACCTTAGCTAATATGGAAGCATCAAATTGAATTGCTTCATTGAACTTCTCCGCTTGTTCAACCGCGTCGTTTCCCGTCAGCGCGTCCCCCACGAATATTTTAATGTCGGGGTTAACCACACGCACTATCTTTTTCATTTCATCCAGCAGGTTTACGTTGGTTTGCATTCTTCCCGCAGTATCAATTAAAACAACGTTGATGTTTCTAGCCTCAGCGTGTCTGACCGCGTCAAACGCTACGGCTGCTGCGTCTGAGCGGTAATCGTGTTTTATTACCCGAACCCCCAGATTTTTCGCGTGTTTCTCAATTTGTTCGATACTGCCTGCTCTAAAGGTGTCTGCTGCGGCTAAAACACACTTGAAACCCTTTTTCTGAAAAGCATAAGCAAGTTTAGCTATCGTCGTGGTCTTCCCGGTGCCGTTAATTCCCACAACAACAATTGTAAGTGGCTTCCTTTCCGCCTTTTTCTCCTCTGCCATTCGGAAAATATCTATGGCTTGCCCGCTGGTGAGAACTCTAAAAATCGCGTTCTTCAACGCCTCGTTAACCCGCTCGCGGGGATTTTCGAACCTACCAATTTTTTCCCCGATCAATTCTTTTTTTACATCATCTGCAATCTGCTTAGCAACCTTAACGGAGACATCATTCTGTATGAGGATTAGTTGTAAATCCCACAAGACGTCATCCAAGTTTTTTTCAGTTAGCTCCTTCGTACTCAGCTTCTCGACAACTTTGCTCAGACTTGTTTTGAATTTGTCAAACACTTATGGCTCCCCACAAAAATATGATAAAAAGTTAAACAGCATGGAAATGTTCGACTAGCAAATAACGGGAACGTGATAGAAGATTAGAGAGGTTAACCCCGTATTTTCCTAGCAAGAGCTTGCGCGGCTCTGTTTAATTCATTCATCCTATTGGCTATCTGCTGCAACTGCTGTCCAGTGCTCTGCAGCGCATTTTGAAGCGCCATGGATCTTTGGTCTAAGCTAAGCTGCGCCCCAGTGATATCCTTCTCCGCGGCTATATTAGCTCCTAGGGTGAATATCACTTTTTCTTTTTCGATTATTCTCGCTTTAACGTAGATGCCAGACCCTAGAGGCATGAGGACCTCGTTTTCTTCATCTATGTTTTTAAGCTCGTCCAGAGACTCGCTTGTCAGCGCTATCTCTTGTAGTGAAGCGTTTATCATGTCTATTCTTCTTTGCAGTATCTGCGCCTGCTGCTCATACGCGTTAAGCTCTACAAGTATTCTCTCCAGATTGCGCTCATCTTCCGACATTTCACTACATCTCCAAACCTGAGAGATACCTTACAATGGGGTTCTTTGCTTCCTCAGGACTTATGGGGGTTATCTCCTCAAATTTAATGTGTGTCCTCTTAACCTTGTGATTACTACCGATTTCTGAGTATATGATCTCCTTTACCTCTCTCTCACTCAACGCCCTAATCTCTTTAACAAAAGTGAATTTCTCTTTCTTTCCCCTAAATGTTCCTTTCACTCTGAAGACCTTCACTCCGGTAGACTCCTTCGACATTTTAACCTCTCCTAACTACTCGAGGTTCAGTGCCTGACCTATTTGGAATAGTTCAGGGCCTGTGGTTTCTCTACCCACTATGGCGCCCTTCGTGTTGGCCACCAAACCAACCTTTATGTACGGACTGCCGCAGTTAACTGTACCTATACTTGCGGGCGTATTGAACTTTTCGCTTAACCATTCCAAGGTTTCGTCATCTGTTAAAGGGTGAGCCAAGATTCCGCTGTTTGTTGCAACGGCCACCGACCCGACCAGAGGCGAACCCGCAATATTTCCTCTGTAAACTTCAACATCTAGATTTTTCTTTATAATATTTATGGCTTCTTCGCTGAGTTCAGGATGAACCAAGGCGGCATTATCGTTAACAAGAATGGTGTTTCCCAACGCGTTTATTTTTCCGGGGACCCGCTGAACATTGATATCAAGGCAACGTTTAATGATTTCGATTTCTTCATCGGTTGTGAACTCCGGAACCACTAACCCGCTGGAATTCCCAGCAGCCAAAACCCCGATAATAAAGCTGTCCCCTATACTTGTCTCGACGATTTCAACTCTAAGAGTTTTTTCAACTAATCGCCTATTTGTTATTGGTCTGCCTTTTGGTAAAATAGCGTAGCTTTCAGTCGCCAACAAGAATACACCTACGTTTGTGTCACCGAAAAAATCGCTCCGAACAATAACCAAATAAAGTCTACCCCGCCTACTCCTCAACGGCAAGAGATACCTCAACTACTCCCTCTGAATCCTTGGAAGCCTTAACTCTAATCTTACGAGGAGGCTTTTCTATACCTCTCTCCCATATTTTTTCATTTACCTCGGGAAGAATAATGACACTCTCCGCTTTAAGATGCCTCTCGATAAACTTCCTTAAAATTTTTACCGCCTTACTGGCTCTACGGTTTGGCGGAACATACCTTGCAGTTTTGAGGGGAACAGTGTAAACACGCTCCTCTACAACCTTTTTTTCTAAACCTAGCTCTTCACCTTCGGACATTCTTCTCACCTTTGGAGACGACTGGATCGCCAATATCTACGCTTCGGGTGAGTTCTAACCCGACCTCTCGTCTTAACGATTATCCATGTCGGGACAGCAACATTCTGCTTTCCCGCTTTTCCCAGTCTTAACTTTTTTGCTAGGGGTTTGTTTCTAGCCATAGGAAGTTCTCCTTCTACCTGTACTTTACCTTGGTATCTCTTTTTCTCTCCTGTAACTGTTTTAGGATAGTTTTCAATTGCGCATCGGTTAGCGGAGCGCTTAGCCTGCCTGCCTGTGCTAGCTGGATGAGTTGTATTTCGATTTGCTCAGCAAACTCGGGTCTAACCATTTTCAGATTGGTGAGACGGCTCCTGGCTTCGGGTGTCAGTATTTGCCTTAGTGCTGCCTGTTTCTGTATTTCAAATTCTCTTTGTGCTCTCTCCTGTCTCTGAGCCTCAGCTATTTGTTGCTGGAGTTGCAACATCCTTCGCCTTCTAATCTCTTCCAGTTCTTCTTCTGACAATGAAGCCACATCCTTAAACAAATTTTTAAAGAGAACTTTTCTCCAAATTAAGGTTAATTTTGTGAGCCACCCTATCTAGGAGGGATTTCCCCTTTCCGCTAATTCTTCTACCCTTCCCTTCAGTAGCTTCAAGGAGCCCCGCTTTTTCTAATTGTTGCAGCGCTTTTCTTATTATCGAGCCGCTGCCTTTTACGAACTTGGCTAACTTTACTCTCCTTCTTTTCCTCCCACCGTAAACAGTTCTCAGCCTGGAGGTTCCCACGGGACCAGTCAAATAAATTTTTCTAAGTATCGATGCGCACCGGATATACCACCAGTCTGGCTGCTCTGGCGCTCTTTCCTTGTGTGAACCCGTCTTCCAGAACTGAGAGTTTGGTGGGGGGTGAACCTCAGGGTGCTCTTTTTTGAGGATTTCCGCCACCTCTTTGATAAGGTCCCATGCAGGTACATCATACACTGTTGACATTCGCATTTCACCATTTTATTTTACTGAGGACGGTAGTTACAATGATACCGAGGGTTATAAACATCTGTTTCCGAGGATTATATAAATATGACGTGTTTGTTAAAAATTCTTCTTTGCAAGCAGCAGGGTGTAGCCCCTAGTCTCTAAAAGCTGGGAGTTCGTTTTTATCGCTATCTCGGAGGCGATCTCATCAAAACTTTGTTCAGCAAGTACACTCTTTAACGCTTTGACCTTTATTACCTTTTTTCTCTCCAGCTGCTTTTTAACCTCCTCAACGAACTCCTCCGTAACTCCCTTTTTACCCATGATAACAGTGGCCGACTTGCTCCTCATTTCCTTTATTAGCGCACTCTTCCTTTTTCCATCGAATCAACACCACAAAAACCATACTTCGGTTAGGAAAGGAGGGAAACTGGAGAGTTAAATATTTTATGCGTGTAACTTTCCCAAGAACCCAAATAGCAGACTCCCTCTGACAACTGGGAATGATAATCAGCATTTGACAACTTACCGTGTGAGGACACAAGCTCAAAACCAGCAACATAACGTGTAATAAGTATTAAAACTCAGGAAATCAACACTAAGCACTATTACAAGCCAACCTCACTCAAGGGGGGCATACAACCGGCGATTAACCCCTTTGTATATTGTAACGCATATGATGCCCACAGTTAAAGCACGTTACCACAATGTGAGACTGCCGTCTCTGTCTCAACCTAACCCTGCAATTAACACCAGGCCAGAGAAAGGTCTTACAGTTACGGCAGATTCGCCTCTTCCAAACCCGGGGAATTCTCACTTTATTCCTCATACTTATCCGCCTACTCAGATCTGCGTATCGCTGAGCCCGCTCCGGATACTTCAAAAAAACCTCATCCGCCAAATGCATCAAATAATCTATCCGCTCCCTAGAAATCCGCTCAACCAGTTTTCTTCTGCTCATCTTCGACTTCCGCATCCACAACACTCCCCAGTATGAATTATCGGAAACCATCCCCGACACAATCCACGGTAGCCTAAAGGGGGAAACGAATTTAACCGCAAAAAACATTTGTTAAACGAAGCTCAGCTAACAGAAAAACACGCAAAGCTTTAAGGATTACGCTTCAACCAAAGTGGATGAAATGTTAACACTCATTCTAGCCGAATCCTCCCTAGAAACCATCCCCCTAAGACTAAGGAAATACGGCTTAACCAAAACCCCGAGCAAAAAGGGGAAAAAAAGAGACAAAGTTCTACTAGACGCCTCCCTACACGGCAGAATAATACAGAAAATGCAAAACCGCGAAAAAAGAGGCAGACCAGACATTATACATCTCTGCCTCCTCGCCGCACTGGGAACACCCCTAAACAAGCACGGTCTCCTACAAGTATACGTCCACACACTACAAGACAGAGTAATCAAAATAAACCCAGAAACAAGACTCCCAAAAAACTACAACCGATTCATCGGCCTCATGGAGCAACTCTACACTCTCGGCAAAGTCCCCCCAGAAGGCACACCGCTCCTAACCCTAGAAAAAAAGAACCTAGAAATCCTCATAAGCGAGCTAAAACCATCTAAAACAATACTATTCACAGAACAGGGAACCTACACCAAACTAAAAACAGTAATGCAGGAATGCGCAAAACTAGAAAACCCCGCCGTAATAATAGGAGGATTCCCCCACGGCGAATTCTCCCAAAAAACACTAGAACTAGCCGACAAAAAAATCGCAATTTTCCCCGAACCCCTAGACTCATGGATAGTCGTCTCCAGAGTTCTATACGCCTACGAAGATATTGTTTTAAACAACACCGCAAACGCAGAAAAAAGAGTCAATGAAGGTTAACATCCAATTAAGTAGGTGGTGCGGCCTCCGGGAATTTCGTAAAGGAAACTTGCGTTTCGGCTTTATTTCGAACCCGGGCCACCAGCTTCGCCCGCCTTCGTGGTGGCATGTGGCAGGCTGGAATCCTAGCCACTAGACTAAGGCCGCTTGAAACCCATTAGGAAAGCGCTTCATACAGATACTTAAATTTTTCTGAAATTTTGTTACGTGCTCGTGAACTTGAATCCTTGGTAAAAATTGTATTTGTCACACTTCGTGAGGATATTATTTTTAAGCCGCTGTTATTTTGTACAACTTATTTTAGGCAACTTTTCTGGCTATTTTTGTGAAATTTTTCATATTTTGTTGGTGTGAGGAGCGTGTTGGTGTTTTTTGTGAGGATTGTTTGGAGCGCTATGTTGATGATATTTGGATATTATTATGGTTTTTTATTTTGAGTGTGTGAACTCTTTAGTGTGCAGAGAGTGAAGGAGATGAAATTGGTTTCTGAGGAAATCGTCGATGGTCGGTTTAAGGGGTTGTTTGATTCTGCGACGGTTGATCAGCAGCTCTCGGAGATACTTAGCTACAAAAGGTTGAAAGTGCAGGTTTTTGGGGTCGGGGGCGCGGGTAACAATGCGGTGACCAGTCTTATGGGAAATCATCTTGAGAGTATTGAAACTGTGGCGGTTAACACGGATGCGCAGGATCTGCTTTGTGCTAATGCGGATTCCAAATTGTTGATTGGTAGGAGGTTAACTGGTGGGCTTGGGGCGGGTAATAATCCGGAGGTTGGCTTGGCTGCTGCTCGTGAGAGTTTGGAGGAGATTAGGAGTGTAGTTTCTGCGGAGATGGTTTTTGTGGTTTGTGGGCTTGGGGGTGGTACCGGAACTGGGGCGGCGCCTATAATTGCTGAGACCGCTCGTAAATCTGGGGCGCTTACCATTTCGGCTTGTTTTTTACCGTTTTTGATAGAGGGGAAAAAACGCTGGCAGAATGCGGTGAGGGGTCTTAGGGAGATTTATAGGGCTTCCGATACTGTAGTGGTTATACCTAATGAGAAGCTGTTAGAGGCTACATCCAATCTTTCGCTCACCGATGCTTTTACTCTTGCAAATGAGGTTCTAACGAAAGGCGTTAAGTCTATGGCTGAATTGGCCACTAAGCCGGGGCTTGTGAATGTAGACCTTGCGGATATTAAGACCGTTCTTAAGAACAGTGGGGTTTCATTCATAGGTGTGGGAGAGGCTGCTGAGGGGGATAGGGCGAGTAAGGCTGTTGAGGCGGCGTTAATGAACCCTATTTTGGATGTTGATATTCATAATGCGAAGGCGGCGTTAATTAATATAAGCGGTGATCAGAACCTGACTGTGAGAGAGGCGGAATTGGCTGTGAGGAGGGTATCAGAAAGGTTAAATCGGGACGCGGAGATAATTTGGGGGGCCACCATTAATTCGGATTTGAAAGATGTTCTACGTGTGACAATAGTTATCGGTTCGGTGTCTTCCCCCTATGTGGAACAACTGATTGAGAGTTTCGAGGGGTAAATAGATATTTCTCATTTTTCTGAATAATCAAACGCGTGTGTGGTTTCTAGGGGTACAGTTTTCTATTTGAGTTCGAGTTTTTAAGGTGCTGGAGTTAGGATTCCTTGGAGGGTGCGCTATTGGTTGGAGGCGGGGAGTAAGAGGAGAAGGCAATTAAGTTTAAAAGATACCAATTCGAATCCCTATTTAGATGATGCTTTGCTTGAGCTGAAGATTATTAAAGGGTTAACGGAGTCAGAGGCGCTGAGACTTGGGTTTGATA
>JAUQYY010000349.1 GCA_030587505.1 Candidatus Sigynarchaeota archaeon | reverse complement strand
TTCGGGTCGAAGCCAAAACCCCACCTTTACTATTTTTTAGGCAGCGTGTACGTAAGCAGCACCTCTGAGTGACTTATGATATTTAGAATTTGTTTTCGGAAGTAGACCGGTATTTGATGCGGTGAACTGCCGCTGGAGGAGTCTATGTTGTTGAGAGCTTCTAGATTGATCAGCCGGTATCTGCCTGTCTTTGTTTCGGCTTCGATAATCCTGGGACTTGTGGCGGGGCACCTCAACCCCGAGGGGGTGAAGGTGCTTAAACCGTGGGTTCCGATTCCCCTGTTCTTTATGCTGTATCCGATGATGATCAACGTGAAGATAGAGGAAATCAGATACGTCTTGACGAGCCCGAAGCTGATAATCTCCGGCTGTTCTACTGAACTTTCTGGTTTCTCCGCTTCTTGGAGCATTCTTCGCAAACATTTTTCTGAGTGGCCTAAACCCCTTCCTCACCGTGGGCTTCATTCTTAAGGTTACCGTTCCGTGTAGCGGCATGGTCGTTGCCTGGACGGGTTTCGCGAAGGGTAGAATAGAGTCCGCGCTAATCATTGTGGCTCTCAGCTTCGTTCTGGCGATTTTTCTGATACCGCTTTGGATGCTGATTCTCGTGGGTAGCTACATTCCAATTGACGTGTGGATGATGATGCAGAAGCTTGTGCTCATAGTTGTACTCCCCCTCATAGCTGGCTTAATCACAAGAAAGTTTCTAATCAGAAGAATGGGTGAGGAGAGATTCTCGGAGTTTAAGCCAGCCTTCCCGGCGGTCTCAAGCATCGGAATGTACGTTATCGTGTTCATAGCAATAGCTCTGGAGGCCGAAACGATTCTGAATCACTTCAACTACATTCTCATGATTGCGCTCGGAATACTGGCGCTGTACCCAACACTGTTCGTGATTTCTCTAATCTACTCCAAAATCGTTGGCTTCGACTACGGTGACACCATAGCGCTCGGCTACGCCGTAACAGCAAAAAACCACTCGATAACCATCGCGCTTGCTCTAACAACCTTCGGGGGTTTAGCCGTGCTCCCCCCAGCCTTCGCCCCCATCATACAGATACCACTCATGATAGTCATTCTCAAACTAGCACCAAAGATAGACAGATTCGTCTCCAAAGCCAAAAAAGAGGAAATAAAAGAGAATCACGCACAACACTAGTCCCTCATTCCTCCCCTTTTTATCCAAAACCCGGAAACACGAGGGACCCGTTATGAGTATCAAAAGGCTCAGTAAAATTCGTGTGCGAATCGAAACGTGAGATCCGTTAGTTTGAGTGTGAAACTCTGGCTTAAAATTGTTAAAGGTTTCCGCAGATGAGGTGATTCAATGGCGAAAGACGAAGAAACTCTAAAGAGCCTTGAATCCTTCAAGGAGGAGTTCGGCAGGGTGCTGGACCCTGTAGCCTTTATTGAGGAGAAAAACGCTGAGCTCTGTAAAACGTTTCTGAAACTCCACGAAATGACTGTGAACGATGGTGACATCTCCAGGAAGCATAAGCTGTTGATGCACGCAGCGATAACCTCCGCCCTACGCGACCCTGAGGCAACAGCCATGCACCTGACCGGAGCCATAAGAGCCGGAGCAACGGAAAACGAGCTCTTGGAAACAGCATTCACAATAATTCCCGTCGCGGGTATGCCATCCTTCGCCGTGTTTCTCTCAGCATGGAAGAAAGCCAGCCAGCAGAGTACAGAATAATCGAAGTAAACTTTTTAACACTCTAAAACAGCAGTAAGAGTGAAGCCTCCTCTCAAATAGGACAAACAAACCCGTTTACGAATGCAGGAATGAATGTAAGGAAACACCGGAGCGAGAGAATGGAGGATGAACAAACCCAAGGGAGTTGACTGAACTGAATCGGAAAGACACACGTCGAAGGGGAATGAAGGCTGTTGGTGTCTTGGGTTCGCCGAGGAAGAGAGGGAACACCGCCCTCTTGCTGGAGAGAACCCTAGAGGTACTGGGCAGGGATATGGAAACCGAGCTGATCCCACTTGCGGACTACAACATCAAGCCCTGTACGTCCTGCCTAGCCTGCGTGGAAACCGCGGAATGCATCATAAAGGACGACATGACAGAGATTTACCAAAAGCTCATGGAAGCCACGGCAATCGTCCTAGCGAGCCCTTCATACTTCGGTAGCGTAACAGCCCAGATGAAAACATTTATGGATCGAACATGGCCCCTGAGAAACGGAAAGCTAAAGAACAAGGTGGGCGGGTCAATCGTCGTGGGAAGAAGATACGTTGAAAACACCCTGGTAACCCTGAACACCTTTCTTCTCAGACACGGCGTTATCCTCGGACACAGAGGAGTTCTCGGATACGCCTTTGAAAAAGGCGAAATCACCAACGACAGAGAAGCGTTTGAAACGGCACACGGGTTGGGTGAGAGAATACAGGAACTAGCCTATTTCGTCAACAGAAGTGACGAACAGAGAAAAGAAAGAATCACTCATTAAGTCTAGGTTATTCTGTTTAAATAGTAAACTGGGTGTAGTAGTAAAGTTTAAATACCGAGACAATTCATCGTTTAATGTAAATATAACGGTAAAGGTGTAGACCTATGGATCCCATGATTCTGCTCGTAATAATACTTATCTTCGTAGGCATTGCGGTGGGATTTGCTAACGGTTTCTTCGGAGTCGGCGGTTGCTTTCTGATGGTTCCCTTCATGCACTTTCTCTTCGTTGGCATGGGTGTGCCAGCAGACCTAGCAATAAAACTGGCGTTCGGAACAAACATGTTAGTGGTCGCTCCAACCGCACTCGTAGGAGCTTGGCGATACCGACACGAGATAAAAGAAGCTTTCCCAACAAAGAGAGCGCTCATACTCACACTGGGCGCAGCAATCGGTGGTGCCATAGGAAGCTCATTTGCCCTTCTTACTCCCGGCGAGTTCCTGAAGATCATCTTCGGTGTTTTCTGTCTCATCGGCGCCTATCGGTTTATGACTGGGAAGCCCAAACCGATTGAGAAGCTTCCAGAGGAGTTCAGCGCGAAAAAGTACTTCCTGTCAGGTGTTGCTGGCGGTGGAACCGCTCACTACCTCGGTATCGGTGGTGGTCTCGTTTATCTGCTCATTCTCAACTGGTTTCTAGACATTCCGATTCACATCAGTGTGGCGGTCTCCCTGGCGACTATGACTTTTAGCTCTGGTGTGGGTGCCACCGTGTTCGCAACACTGGGCCAGCTGTTTCCCCACTCCTCTCTGATATTCATTGACGGGTTCTCCATCAACACACTGCTAACACTGTACATTCTCTACAATATGGGATTCACATACGTGTATCAGTTGTACTACCTGAGCTACCTTGGCCTCATACCCGACTTCATTACTCCATTCCTAATGAGTCCGTTCCCACCGTTTACTGTAGGTTACGTCAATCTCCTAGCGTTCGCCGCACTAGCTGTAACCAGCATCCCAATGTCAACGGTGGGTGCATGGGCATCAGTCAGAGTATCACCCAGAAGGCTTAGCATACTGTTGGCTATCACCTACGTTTACGTTGGGCTAAAGCTGATTGGCGTCTTTGCGTACCTAGGACTGCCACTCTAGTCAATCTGTTCTAAACACCTTTCTTTTTTTTAAATCTTCGGATTTCGCCACCCTTGTGAACAGAGGATTTTCGAAGATTTGATGGTCGGGTCTTGGATGATTAATGGACAGAAGAGTTAGCCGAGTTCAACTTTTCTTGTGAGGGCGTAAAAGTTTCTTGTGCAATTTGTGCTGTGAAGGGTGGACTGCTAGCAACCGGTTTCCGGTGCTTGTTTCTAATTCCTGTTTTATCCTTTCTTTTGCCAAAAGGAGGATTCTTTAGGCTTTTCTATAAACGAGGCGTGATGAACGGGAACCCATCATCCGTCCGCCGAAACTTTTTGCGTATACCGAATTCGCACCTCCTCTATGAAACTATCGGTTAGGTATTATTGATATATTGTCATAGAACGATAAATTTATATACGGCGCATAATCCGTATTAGTGGCAGAGTGGCCGGGTTCTACAATTCGGAATTCGGTGAGTGCCAATCAGAAACGAAGGGTCATCATTTCAGCATAAGAGGTGAAAGTAAGCTATGCGTGTAGAGGTGATCGGTCCGAATCCTCCGTGCATTCGGTGTCACAGGATATCAAAAATTATCAAAGAAATAGGGAAGGAGGAAAACCTGGACCTAGAGTTATCCCACGTATTCGTCGGGTCCGAGGAGGCGGAGAAGTACGGAAGGATTGTGGACTCTCACATTTTTCTCGACAGTCTCGGGGTTGAAACGGAGGAGCTTGAAAAACTCTTCGAGAAACGCGACTTTAAGAGGATGGACGAGTGGCTGGCACCCTACGTTGAGAAGGCTAAGGAAAGGGGGTTGATGCTAACTCCGGTGATAGCTGTGAACGGTAGGGTGAAGACTGTTTGCGTGGTTCCGGAGAAGGAAGAGATGAGGAGAATTTTAAGGGAGGAGACTTAGGTTGGCTAGAAGGGTTGTTATCCTGCCCTGCAGCGGCGTGGGAAAAGTCTACGGGACAATTGCACGCGAGGCAGCCTATATGACCATTGAGCAGCTGAGACCGGATAAAACTCTGACGGTCTGCCTCCCCCGGCTCGTGGTGGAGGACGATGACGACGCCAGGAGGATTGTTAGGGAGAACCCGTGCATAGTCATAAATGGGTGCCCGTCCAAGTGCGCGGAGTTTGCCGCCGAGACCGCCGGGGGGAAGATTGTTGGTGAACTTAACGTAACGAGTGTGCTTCGCGAGAACAGGGATCTGAAGCCCAGCCAGATGGCGATAAGGGAACCCGACCCGAAGGGGAGGAGGCTGGCGGAGGTAGTAGCTGAGAAGATTAGCCGTGAGGTTGACAGGATACTTGGCTCGGAAGGAGGATGATGTGATGCTTTTTATTCCCATGGTTGGAGTTGTTCCGTGCAGCGGCGAGGAGATACCCGAGGGAACCGTAACCAGAATCGCCGCGCGTATCGTTTTGGAGGAGCTTAGGCCAACCCAGACGATGACTATCTGCCTACCTCTATACCTCGCCGGTGGAAAGGAGGAGCGAGACTTCGTCAGAAGGCAACCCATCATCATCGTGGATGGCTGCGAGAAGGGGTGCGCCGAGAAGAGCATCAGGAAACACAACGGAAACGTGGCCGCGGTAATCAGGATTCCCGAGGTGATGAAGGAGTGCGAACTCCAGGCGAAGAACAGGGTGAAGCTGGACGACAAGGGTGAGGAGCTCGCCCGAAGAGTCGCCGAAAGAATAGCTACGGAAGTGGATAGGATACTGGAAGAGATGAAGAGGAAAAGTATGGAGGAAGAATAAAAAATATTGTTGAAAAGCTTTTCGGAGTTGGGTGCTTATGGGCGATGTTATCAGACTGGCTGCGGGGAAATTTTTTGTCAAGATTCCCGTCGGACTTTTTTACTCGGAGCACGACACGTGGGCGAAAAGGGATTCAACGGTGGCTGTGGGCATCACGGACTATTTCCAACTTCTGCTCGGCGATGTCCTTTTCGTGAACCTGCCGGATGAGGGAAGCGAGATCGATACCACAGAGGAGATAGGCGAGCTGGAGTCGGTGAAGGCTGTTCTGGACATTTACTCTCCCGTGAGCGGAAGGGTTCTTGAGGTGAACCCGAGACTGGAGGAGGAACCCGAACTCCTGAACACCCTCCCCTACGGGGAGGGGTGGCTTCTGAAGGTTGAACCCCACAACCTCGAGGAAGACCTCTCCAAGCTCATGAGCGCTGAGGAGTACGCCAAGCTCGTTGAGAGAAAGATAAGAGAGGAAAGGGAAAGAGCCGAGAGACAAAAAATCGATTGAAAGGGAAAGGGTTGCCGAACCAGCTCCATTTGCGGGAAGCAGTAAGGTCGGGTAGTCCTAGTGGATGATGAGTACATTGTCATTTTGCCCTGCGACGGAATAGGTAAGGTCTACGGAACCGTTACCAGAAAGACGGCCGTGTTTTTTGCATGGCAAAGAAAAATAATACCAAAAGAGACGAATCGAATTTTTGGACGCGTTCCGTTGAATGAAAATATAACGGTAAAGCTGTAAACCTACAGACCCAATGATTCTCCTTATAATAATACTAATTATTGTCGGTATTGCGATGGGATTCGCAAACGGGTTCTTCGGAGCCGGCGGATGCTTTCTAATGTTGCCGTTCATGCACTTTCTCTTCGTCGGTATGGGCGTCCCAGCGGATCTAGCAATCAAACTAGCTTTCGGTACAAACATGATGGTGGTTGCACCCACGGCACTATTCGGGGCTTGGCGCTACCGGAGAGAGACAAAAGAAGCATTTCCAACGAGGAGAGTTCTTATATAATCACATTAGGTGCAGCTATCGGTGGTGCCATAGGAAGTTCATTTGCACTCTTGACTCCTGGTGAATTCATGAAAATCATCTTTGGTGTTTTCTGCATCGTTGGCGCTTACCGCTTTATGTGTACCAGCTTTACTACTTGAGTTACCTCGGACTCATACCCAACTTCATAAGTCCGTTTCTAATGAGCCCGTTTCCACCCTTCACCCTGGGCTACGTCAATCTCCTAGCATTCGTCACACTAGCCACAACAAGTATTCCCTTTTCAACAGAGGTGTGTGGGCATCCGTGAGGGTTTCCCCGGAAAGGCTCAGTATCCTACTAGCCATTACCTACATCTACGTGGGACTAAAGCTAATGGGAGTCTTCGCGTATATGGGATTGCCACTCTAGTTCTAGGTAACCTATTCTCTCCCTTTTTTTGTCTTCGGTTTTTCACCACTTCGTGTGATAGGTAAACTCTTGAAAAATTAGATTCCTCGGCGATAAGTAGTGAGAAGTGGTGAAAGTGTTTCTTCAGCTTAATTCTTTTATTACCTCTGTGGGTGTTAGAACTGGAATATTGAGATAATCTTTGAAGTCTGCCGGGTTCCAGGTCACTAGAACGTCTGAGTAACTCTCCGCGTGAGAGGCGATGAGAAAGTCGAGCAGGATTCTTTTTCTCGCTCCCTTCCTTAGTATTAAATACTTAGGAAACATTTGTCCTGCTCTTTTTACAACTTCCAGAGAACCTGTGAGATGGGTTGATATATTATTTGTCGCAAGGAATTTTTGAACTCTGTACTCCTCATCGTCTGGGTTCGCGCTAAGAAATATGCCTGCATACAGTTCGGCGTACACAACCTCAGAAATTAAAAGGCTCAGCCCCTCTTTCCTAGCCCACCTGAAAAATCTGAGAGTCTCGCCGGAGAATTCGTCGGTTCTAAAATGACTGATTAAAACACTTGTATCGAGGGAGAGTTTCAACTTTATACCTCTTCTACGCTCTTCCCCCTGAGCCACTGTACGATTTCTACAGAGTTTTTCATTTTTCCGAATACTGGGTGGTTGCTCCACATTCCAGCTGTTTCAGCCATAACTCTTCCCCAGTATTCACTTACTTTCTCAATGACTATTTTGCCATCTGTGTATTGTACATTTACGGTGTCACCTATGTTTAGCCCGAGTTTCTCTCTGATTTCATGGGGAATTGTAACTTGGAATCGCCGAGTGACCTTCACAAGCATGGCGCATCCTTCCCTAATCCTACTAGTCTAATAGGACTATATAAAAATAACCAACTACACTGAAAGGCGGCGTAGGAATGTTTGGTCTTTGGTAAAGTTTTTACGCTTCAATGAGGAGTTTACCGTACGCATAGGGTGGGGAGAAGTTAAGGTTCCGATCGAGTACCCTGTACTTCGACTCCAGAACTCGATTCAGCATTCTCTCCTCAAGCTCTGTTAGGCCTGATTCAAAGGGGCCAGCCCATGGTTTCTCCCCCCAGTCTCAGTACGGCCTCATCGACAAAGTCCTCAACAGAGACTTTCCTCGAGGAGAGCCGAGCTACGCTGGACACCCCTCTCGGCAAAACCCTTAGGGAGTTCACAAGATCAGAGTCAACGTCTAGGTAGATAACGCCTTGGAAACAAGCACGTCGTAGTGCCGGAACTGGGAAACCTGAGAAACGATGCTGTCACCCCTCCACAGTTTCAATCAACGGAGAAAACACCAAATTATAAAGTTCGTTTAGGTCCCTCGGAAAAACAGGTTCGCTCGTGTCGACGATGAAGCCGAAGAGAACGGCTCCGTCACCCGCGTGGAATGTCGGACCATCGGGAACCTTCCTTATGATCCTTATACCGTTCCTCTCCAAGAGAGAAACCTTGCCGTCGGACAGGCGGAGGTTTTCAGAATAAGCTCATCCGGAGGAGCCAGCCTGCAGCTCTCACAAACAAATTGAGAATCCTCGCAGGCGAAATCGGCCTCAGAAATCTTCCCACAGTACACACACCTCAACTCCCGGGAAGCCGGGTGAGGAACCTTACCGCACACGATACAGTGGAAAACCTTGTCCTCCAAAAACCACCATTCGCCGGTTATTGCTTTCCGCCTTATGGGGATGCGAAGTTGACCGGACTCCACTTGGACATTTCTGGCCACTTTGGTTTTCGATTTTTCGGCAGAAAAACTAAAGGATGAGGTTTGTGCTTTAGGTTTTCTGTGCTTCCACAACACTCTCCGAGGTTTCCAAAGCCCTCTTTATTGCCGCTTCGAGTTTGCTCGAATTGAAGTGTTCAGGAAAAATTTCGGTACCGTTAACCACCAGCCCCTTACTGCCAATTTTGTACTTTCTCGCCTCCTCGGAGAAGGACGACTTCACATCAAAGTCAACCTGCTTCCTATACTTCACCAGCACACTGAAAACCTTATCCATGAAGGACGAGAACTGGCAGGCGCACGCACCTATCGGAATAAATATATCCACCTTAACTTTTGGCATCCCTTCTTACCTCCTATTATTCTTTCTAGGCGTAACTGTTCAAACACGATTAAATCTCAGGGTTTTCCGTATCTTGTGCTCCGTAAGGATTAGATTTGCGACGCTTACGTTTTGCTTCTTCTAGTTGACTAGTCCAGTACGTGTTTTTAAGTTTATCGATATATAACAATATAGTAATAATACTTTACGCCCCTCGCGGAGTGTGTCGAATCCGGAAGGCTAAAAGGTCAGTATGTACTCTCCGCACTCAAGCACCAGTTCAGCCGTCTCCGAGTCGTCAACGAGTCTGATGCCCTTTATCATGCTCGATGCGGGTAGCATTCTCTCCCGCAAGGACTCCTCGTGAGCGTACAGTCGGGACTCAGGGAGGAGGGTGTAGATCAGGTCTGAGACGCTGGACATGGACAAACCCTTGGGATCCTGGTTTGCGATTGTCGCGTAGACCCCGTCTCCCATAAAAAGGATGCCGCAGTCTAGCCCACTGTTGAGGCAGGCGATTGCCACATACAGTCCGCTGAAGCACTCCTCGGAACCGTAGGGCGGCTTTGTAATAATGATAAGTACTCTGATTTTTCATCACCATCCATATTTTTCTCTTCTAGATGGTTAACACCCTGTCGCTCTCCCTAATCCAGTACCCCAGGTCACGCAGATTGGCTATGTGAACCCCCTTAACGTACTGGCTTGTTGGGTAGACACCGTTCTTCTCTTCTCCTTCCACGTAGCCCCTGGCGGCCGCACACCTCGAGCAGGACTTTACTCTCGCCCCCATCTCGGCCAGCTCGGCGAGCTTTTTTCCCACGTTGGGAAAGTACTTTGGCTCCTGACCCGCCTTCGGGGAGTGAACCGCCTCCATGTACAGGAAAATGTTAACACCGTACCCTTTTCGGAGAGCCCTCTCGGCTATCTGGAGACCTATATCAACACGCTGGGAGGCGTAGGGTCCGTGGTACAGAACCAGTGTGAGTGTTTTCACCACTTTTATCGCCTCTTTTTAGAAGCACAGGACTCTGTCCGCCTCCTCCATAATCTCGTGTATCATTCTGTCCAGGACATTGGGCGGGTGCCTAACCCTCTCTGAGAGGAGGTCTCCCCGGATGCCACGCGCCTCGACGTCCTCTTCCCGAGCGTAAACCTCCACGCCGGGTTCCACACGCTCGAGAAATTCTTTCGTTCCGAGGTATACTCCGTTCCCGAGAAGATACAGGGAAACGGTTGCACCCAGCTTTGACGCTTCCTCCACAATACTTAGCGCGTTTTTTGCACGCTCCGAACCCGGAGAGTCAATAATAATTGTTACAACTCTCAACGAACTTCACCACCATCCGTTCTTTCAACAGTTCATGTAGGAAAAGATTTCCCTCTTTTTCGATGCCCATTCTGCCGAGTCTGTTATCCGCGGAGCCTTGAAAATTATGTGAAT
>JAUQYY010000347.1 GCA_030587505.1 Candidatus Sigynarchaeota archaeon | reverse complement strand
GGTGGGATCTAGGCCAGCTTCTACACGCGAACCACTATCTCAGAGACGGTTTGTGGGCGGCCTCCGTGCTGAACAAGATGATAAAAATGTCGAACATGGTGAGGATGGCTAACATAGCCCAGCTGGTGAACGTGCTTGGAATCATCCAAACAGACGGGGGAGCGGTTTTCCACACAGCGATTTACGAGGTGGTGAAGCTCTACAGGGAGCACACCCAAAAACTGGCAGTAAGCACCGAAGTCACAACCCCGAGATTCTCTTATGAACCCTTGGGCATCCTGAAGGAGCGGGGAGAAGTCCCGTACGTTGACTGCGCAGCCACAAGAAGCGAGGACGGCAAAAGCCTCACACTTTTCCTGGTGAACTTCCACCCCAAGAAGAACACGCCAACCGAGATAGAAATACCCAAACTCAGGTCTTTTCAGAAACTGGTGATAAAGGAGATTAACGGGCCAGGCATCCACGCGAAAAACGATTTCGGCGGAAGCGAAATAACCCTAACCGAGAAAGAGTACACACAGCTTCCCGAAAAAATAGAGTACAAGCTTCCCGCACACTCCATCACCGCCATGATACTCACCAAAACCTAGACTCCCGGCGCACCTAAACTCTTCTTACTCTTTATTTCAAGAAATCTAATAAGTAGAGAATATTGAAGTGTTTTTTAATTTGTACTAAATATTTGTTAATAGAAAATTTAATTAAAGCTGAGACTAATAAAAGATATGTATCTGGATGTGGGCTGCAGAATAGTCCCGGGAGAGGAAGAATAGTGATGAAAAAAGGCAGGCATGAGAGCAACATAATCGCCTCGTTCTCATTCAACGGAGACCCTATGTTTTTTACGCAAGCTCAGGTTGATAGTGGAGGAAAGTGCAACTCGCAGACAAAAGAGCCATCACAGCCGAGGAAGCCGCTCTCAAGCCTGTACGAAATGGTCAAAGAAACGGGAATAATCGACTGCGTATGCAAGGCCTGTTCAACCATGACAAGATCCCCAAAAAAAGGCGCTGAGGAGCAGAAGCTCCAGTATGCGATTAAATCCATGGGCATTCAAGCATATCCAGATACAAAGAGGATGGATACTCATCTTCTATATTGAAGGAAAGTTATTGGGGGTGTATGTGTTGAGGTTTGGTGAGGTTCTGAAAGATAAGGAGGCTGAGGGAAAAGAAAAACACGTTCCAACAATTGAAATCGATAAGGGAGCAAGAAAGGGCGTGGACATCGTTCGCGTAATAGTGGGCAAGGAGACGCCGCACCCGAACACGGTGGAGCACCATATTGGATGGGTGGAACTCTACGGTGTCAAAAAGGATGGTCAGGTTATCAACCTTGGAAGGGCTGCGTTTGCACCCGTGTACACGGCACCTAACGTAAGGTTCCAAGTGTCGGTGGAGGAGTTTAAGGCGTTCCACGCCCTCGCCTATTGTAACATTCACGGTGTCTGGGAAAACTCCGTGGAAGTTGAGTAAACCGAAATGAGTGGAGGTGAAGTGAATGATTGTTGTAGATAGACCAGCTCCGGATTTTGAGGGAACAGCCTACTATGAGGGCAAAATAGTGAAGGTGAAACTCTCCGACTACAGGGGTAAATGGGTGCTTGTGTGCTTCTATCCGGGGGACTTCACGTATGTGTGTGCCACTGAGGTTGCGGGGATCATTAGAAACTATGACAAGCTCAAACAGTTCGGCGGTGAGGGTATCGCAATAAGCGCGGACTCTGTTCACTCACACAAGGTTTGGGTGGAAACAAGCCCAGCCATAACCGCTGCACTTAAGGAAACCGGGAGAAAGTTTCCACCCATGCCAATGGTGGCAGACCCCACCTTCGAAATAGGAAGAAAGTACGGGGTGGTTGACGAGGACCATGGAATAGAAACGAGGGGAAGATTCATCGTCGACCCAGACGGCATTGTCAGAGGCTACGAAGTGCTAAACGCAACGGTGGGCAGAAACCTGGAAGAAACCTTCAGACAGCTGGAAGCCTTCAAGTTCGTAAGAGAGACCGGAAAAGTCACACCAGCCGGCTGGAAACCCGGCGAGGAAGGAATCGAACCAACAATAGAAAACGCCGGAAAAATCTAAGCGAGAAATCTGATCCAGGCTATCCGAAGCTTAGGGGCTCTACTTACGCCTTTCCCGAGCCTTTTCTATTCTTCCTGCTCGTCAATGGTGTAGATGGTATCGCACAGAGGGTCGCCTGCGGCCACAGTTTTCAGAATCTGTAGTTTCGTTTTGCCGTCCGTTGCCGTGAAGAAGTATTCGCGGTCGATCTCCATCACCGCTTCACACAGTTCCCGGGAGGTGTTTTCCAGCCCGAAGGGACACTTCGTGCCCTGAATGTGAAATTTTTTATCAGAGATGGAGACAACGTTGATGGTTGATGGGTCGAAGCTTTTGGCAAACGCTTTTGCAACTGTGGAAAGCCTGTTGTCGGGCAGTTTTTTCTTGATTTTTAGTCCGAGGGCTCGCCCCTGAAGTTTCAACACGTGTCTGATGATAGGGAGAGCCTCCCTGCCGAACTTTTTGTAGAACGCTTTAATCAGCAATCCCTGCGCTTCAGTTGGATTGCTGGGAAGCCTTTCTACGTCTTCATCAGACATGCCAAATCGCTTCCGTAGAATCGATTACCGGGGGATACTACACTACTTGGAACTCATTTATAATCCTTTTCCTCAAGTAGCCGCGTAGGGAAAGCCCTCCTGAGGGAAAGGCACGTTCTT
>JAUQYY010000340.1 GCA_030587505.1 Candidatus Sigynarchaeota archaeon | reverse complement strand
CACTCTTAATGATTAAAAACATATTTCTGAGGAGGTTCAGAAGTTATTACAAAGTTTTTAAAAATCGGGTGGAGTATCAGTATATCAATATCATCTATTTGACTGTTAGAAGATCAGTGTAGGTTAATATTAGAAATTCTGAGAATGTAAGGGTGTTAGTTTTAAGGCGGTGCGTGAATTGAGTGAAGAAATACAAATGTGGACTGAGAAGTATAGGCCCAGGCGTTTGGAGGATATAGTAGACCACGAGGAGATTGTGAACAGGTTGGAGGGTTTCGTTGCTCAGAAGGATTTGCCACACTGTCTTTTTGCCGGCCCCCCCGGTACTGGGAAATCCACAGCAGCACTGTGCCTTGCCCATGACCTGTTTGGAGAGCACTTCCAAGGTAATTTTCTTGAGCTAAACGCCAGCGACGCTAGGGGAATCGACGTGATAAGAACCACGGTTAAGGATTTTGCTAGAACAATGTCTCTCGGAGATATTCCTTTTAAGATTCTGGTTCTCGACGAGGCTGACGCCCTCACTCCAGAGGCGCAGCAGGCTCTCAGGCGTACCATGGAGCGCTACACGCGTACGTGTCGTTTCATCCTGATTGTAAACTATTCAAGCAAGATAATCGAGCCTATCCAGTCAAGGTGTGCCCTGTTCCGCTTTCCCCGCCTCAACAAGGAGGACATTATCGGCATGCTCAAGTTCATCTCGGAGAAGGAAGGAGTGAAGCTCGAGGACGACGGAATCGAAGCCATACTGTACGTCTCTGAGGGAGATATGCGCAAGGCGATTAACACACTCCAGGCAGCCTCCGCCCTAGGAGAATCGGTCAACGCGGACGCAGTGTACAAGGTCACGGGTAAGGCGAGGCCCGAGGAGGTCAGGCAGATGATGGAATTGGCCCTGAGCGGCGATTTCATCAAAGCTAGGGAAAAGCTGCACGAGCTTCTGGTAAACTATGGCCTCTCAGGTGTTGACGTTGTCAGGCAGGTACACAGGGAAACATTCAACATGGAGATTCCGGAGCCCTGGAAGCTGCGCATAGCGAACATTGTAGGCGAAATCGATTTTCGCATGAGTGAGGGGGCAAACGAGGAGATTCAGCTAAGCGCTCTGCTCGCCCAGTTCGGCCTAGTGGGTCAGGGTAAAGAAAAAGCATAGGGTTAGTGATGGTGATTCAATGGGTTTACCCTGGACTGAGAAGTACAAGCCTCTCAGATTGTCTGATGTCGTGGGAAACGAGAAGGCGGTGACCCAACTGTTTAGCTTTCTGAAGAGCTGGAGGAGGGATACGACAAAAAAGGCTGTGTTACTGTATGGTCCTCCGGGAAACGGTAAAACGGTTTCTGTTTACGCCGCGGCCAGAGAGCTGGAGGCCGAGGTCATCGAGGTGAACGCGAGTGACAAGAGGAACCTGGAGATGATTCAACGCACCGTTGGGTCCGCCTCCACGATGAGCACCCTGTTCCCTGTTAAGGGAAAGGTGTTGCTAATCGATGAGATAGATGGGCTGAGCGGAACCGAGGACAGGGGCGGAGTGGGCGCTATAATATCCGTGATAAGGGACTCTGAGTACCCGGTTGTACTCACGGCGAACAATCCTTGGGATCCAAAGTTCTCATCACTTAGGCAGTACTGTCAGATGATATCCTTCAACAAGATAAGAACCCCAACCATCCACAAGGTTTTGAGGAGAATATGTGAACGGGAAGGTATCAGGGCTCAGGAGGCGGCGTTGGAAGCTATAGCCAAAAACGCTGATGGGGACCTGCGCGCAGCGATTAACGATTTACAGGCACTGAGCAGGAACAGGACAACACTAACGGTGGAGGACGTGGAACTGTACCCGAGGGACAAGATAAAAAGCGTGTTTGATGTGCTCGCCAAGATGTTCAGGGAAAGGGAGGCCCAAGCGATTGTTAGGGAGGTCTCCTCAACCGATGTTGACTATGAGATGTTGATGCACTGGATTAGCGAGAACATTCCTCAGCACATGAGTGATCCGGAAGAGCTGGGCAGAGCGTATGATATGATATCTCGGGCGGACGTGTTCCTTGGTAGGATTAAAAACAGGCAGCACTGGGGTCTGCTCTCCTACGTGTTTGAACTCATGTCCGCCGGTGTTTCACTGTCGAGAACTGTTAGCAAGACACACTACGTTAAGTATCAGTTTCCCAGCTGGATAAGAAGCATGAGCAAGACCAGAGCCACTCGCAGCAAGTTGTCAACCATCGGGATGAAGATAGGTAGAAAGTGCCACGTCTCCTCCTCCGGAGGAGTGGAGTACTATCTCCCCTACTTGGAGGTTATTTTTCAGGCAGACCCTAAAAGAGCCGCAAAAATTGCCAAATGGTTTGAATTCGAGGACGAGCTTATCGAGAAAATAGCCGGTGACAAAAGGACATACAACAAGATAGTGAAAGAGTTGAGGAAGGAGTGAGCCCTATTTAGCCTTTTCAAGCTCGGACATCATAGCCGAGCACACCTGGGCTCTTGTTCTCCCGCGAATATAGTTTTTATACAGTGCGTCTAGAAACATTTTCTTGCTGACCTCGTCCACCTGGAAGTCGAAGGGGTATTTCACGTCGAAAAGAATCAGGCCCTCCGGGTCAGCAGGTGATACGCCGCCCCTTGGGGTATAGTTTGGGTCTAGCAGCTCCTTGACGTATTGTAGGGGCTTTTTACCCCTGCCGATTTCACGGATGGCGGTGACTGTTTTTCGCACCATTTTCCACAGGAACCCTTTTGATGCGAAGGTGAAGACAAGTATGTCGCCACGCTTTTCAATCTTTGACTCGAATAGTGTTCTTACGGTTCTCTCGTTTGGTTTCGGAGTACACAGGTTTCTAAAGTCGTGTGTTCCTTTCAGTAGGGACGCCGCCCTCTTCATTTGCCTGAGGTTTTCACCCTCGTAAATGGCGTAGTACTTGTAGGTGCGTAGCAAAGCGTCCCTTCGGGGGTCAAACGATTCGGGAACCTGGGCATATGCCCAGCAGCGCATATCCCTCGGAAGGTTGGTGTTTAGCGCTGGAAGAATCAACTTTTTTTCAGTGTTGAAGGCGATTGTCTGGCAGAGGGCGTTTACACCCTGATCCGTGCGCCCCGCGTAGTTGTAGTACGCTTTCTTGGGGTCCGTGATCCAGCCCACTTTTTTTAGGGCTTCTAGAAGTGTTCCCTCAACAGTCTTCATGTTGGGTTGGCTCTGGAAACCGTGATAGTTTCCGCCAAGGTATGCCAGCCTAATCGCGTATCGCAACGGGGTTCATTCTCCCTACACGTCTGAGTTCTTAGAATGAGAGGATTCCCTCCAGGGAGGATCTCTGTGTTTTTTAAATTTTTATGTGGACGGATATTTTCTCCGCTCTTCCAATGTTTTTTAGTGTGGATAGCATTCCTCGGATTATTGCGCTTATGATTCTTTGCACGAATGGGTTGATTTCAATTTTTCTCCCGTTAACGTATAGTACGGTCTGGGCCGCGTTCCGGGGACAGTCGGTTAGCTTGGCTTCGCCCCTAATGAGGGCTTTGGCGTATTCGTCACAGTTCGGGTATCCGCACGCCGCACAGGTTTTTTTCTCCAACCGGTTAACCACCGTCTCCACGAGCTTCGAAAGCACCAAGTTAATTAGGTCGGATCCCTTGGAAACTATGGGTAAGTCGGGGTGAAC
>JAUQYY010000336.1 GCA_030587505.1 Candidatus Sigynarchaeota archaeon | reverse complement strand
TATCTTAAAAACGGTCTTCAAAAATTCCGTATTTCGCCAGATAAGAGAAAAAGAGAAGGGCTTGAAACGGCTGCAACACAGCTAGCCGAAAAACTTACCTCAACTGCGTAACTCCTAAAGGATTATATTCATAAGGAGGCAAGTATCTTAACTATATAGAAAATGGAGAAGCACATGGGGAGCTAGTATGAGTAAACTAGAGGTAAGGCGTTGTGAGGTTTGCGGGAGCGAGGTCCTCTCAGAATATGAGCAATGCCCAGCCTGTGGAACCCCCTTCTCAGAGTCAAAAGCTCCACCGCGTGAAGAATCGAACATTTCAAGTGACGATTCAGTACTAATAATTCCCCTTGCAAGAAACACCACAAGCTCCGAAAGAGAGGAAGCGGTCTTTATTCCAAGCAGAGTAATCGAAGAATCCAGTTTAGATGAAACCCTTGAACCGCTAGATTTTCTTGGAACCGGCTTCCTAATAAACGTAGTAACTTCCGAGAGTGGTCAGCAGTACGAGATAAGCAACCTCGGAAACGAGTTCCTGGGATACGTCGAGTGTGAATACACTCCCTTAGGGCTAAAAATGACGGTTCGAGACGCCAAAGGAATAATCATAGGCAGAGTTGAAGGAAACCCCCAATACACAAAATACACAGTAAAGGATCGCTACGAGAAATCAATCAGCACAATCCAGCAGCAGGGCGTTCTAAAACAAGGCTACCTTATACAAAACCACACAAATAACCAAACCCTCAAAACCAAGGGAAACCCCACAAAAAGAGAGTACTCCCTAGTGAAAAACGGTCAAATTTTCGCAAACATTCTTAAAACATCGCCAGAAACCTACAAAATAGAAATAAAAAAAAGAATCAACACAAGACTTCCCATACTCTCATCAATAGTGATAGACGCCATCCAAAGAAGAAAGAAGTAACTACCGAATACAAATCCTCACAAAACTCCCGTCAAAAACAAAAAGCCGAACACAACCTAGAAAATCAAATTCGAAACGCGATTACCCTAACAGTTCATTCCATCAAGCTCCCGGATTCGATCCGCGTCACCTAGCTCTGAACGTGTATTTCTTTGATGTTATCCCCGTCTTATTAACTTTCTAATACCTCCTCCTCAAGATTCATGGCGCGGAGCAGTAGTTCTTGTAAGAGAGGGTGCCCAAATGTTTAAGAATGTGCTGAGAAGAAACGGATTCTGGTGCAAAAGATCGAGCGGAGGAGACATCTTCCTGAAACACGACTCAACATTCGGAGGAATATACGTCACAATCCAGAAAAAATCAGCCATACTAAGAATGGCGGACCGCGACAGCATACACATCTTCAAGAGCGCAAAACAGCTCGAAGAGTACCTAAAAGGACTAGAGGAAAGGGAACCCACCCAAATATTCAGGAAATAATTAGCACCAAACCCGAATCACAAATTTCCCATCACCTCAAAGCACACAAACAAATATGCATTCCCACAATTGCTGCCTTCTAGATATTTTTAACCATACCAAACTTCTTAAATCTCATCCCCGACACTTCTATATTAAGGTGAATTCTTTGGGTGCTTCCAACTCCTATGCTGACAGACTCTTCGACCTCTTATTGCAAGCCCTCGAGTTCAAAGAATTAGGATTAACCCTCCTCGAAGACGCACTCTGGTTCATAGAAAAGGTCCTCGAAAAGACCCCAAACAAGGAAGAGAGAGAAGCCTTCTCCCTAATAAGGTGGGCTGTGGACTCTTGGAACCAGAGCCTGAGAGTACAGAGACGCTGGGGCCAGGTTACAGGCTCCTACCCCTTGGAAAACACCTACTGGAAAAAGGCATCCAAAATCCTACACGAACAGAAAAAAGAAAAACTCGCCAAACTAACTTTGGCCATCAGCAAACTCAGAGAAGCTGACAACAGTCTTCTGGCTGAAGACCCCGAAAAAACAATCACCCTGTATAGCGAGGCTGAGGAAATCCTCGAAAAACTCGGAAAAAAAGCCGCGCTCACCGCCAAGAGGCGAAGACTAAACATCCAAGCAGAGGTCTTATACTCAAAACAAGAGTTCGAAAAAGCAGCGGAGCTCTACTTCCAGATCGCCGAGACTCTGGAAAAAACGGGTTTCCGGGCGAAGGAACAAGCCCTCATAAGAGCCCACGAATTACTAGTGCTCCACGAGGGACGCAAAGAAAACTGGAAAAAGGTATCCGAACACCAGATGGAGATATCCAAACTCCTCAGACGCACAGGCCAGGAACAAAAGGCTCTCATCGCAGAATACTACTCCTACTCAGCCTCCGCCAGAAACGCCGAAGAACAGAAAAACTGGGAACTCGCCGCGGAAAACCACCTCAGAGCTTCAGAAACACTCCAAAAAGTTGGAAGCCCCGTGAGCGCTCTCTATGCAAAACTAAATCATTACATCTGCAGGGAAAAAGCGAAAAACTCTACCCCCGAGTGGCTGGAGGAAGCAGAAAAACTCGTTAAATCCGCCCGCACAGAAAGTGAAAAAGACCCAAAAGAGCTAGAAAGCAAGGTAAAAGAAATCCTCTCTAGAATTGAACGAGAAAACTAAAAAAAATCGCTCATCCATTATGGGTTCCAGAAAATCCTCAAAACTCAACCATAATTCTGAATTCAGAAACCGAACAGCATACAATTGTAGCGTTCCACTAAGAGGGTATAACTCCTATCGAGTTGAAGCAGAAATTTTTGCAAAACTTCAACCCACCAAAATATATTTCAATATCAAAACAGAAATACTATGCTGAGGGTATACCCATTATAATAGTGCACAGCGAGTATATGGCTAGCGATGACCTCGTGTTTCAGTAATGGGTAACAACCAATACCCTCACCCACCAATATAAATCCACAAAACTCATTTTCAAAAACAGACTAACACCACACCGATTTCCGGACGGATGTACACATCGATACAAATATATGAAAACAATTCCATACATTAAAGTGGTGGCTGGAAAGCGCCCCTTTACACCTAACCACTAGTTCTAAAACAGGACAAACCCTTTCAACTCAAAGGAAGTAGTACCATGAACCGGTTCGGCAAAACCGCGAGAAACCTCACTCTACTGGTGCTCATTACACTACTTTTCTCGGTCTCCATACTCATCATTTTCAACCAGCAAACCCCAACACAAAACACACTAACGTTCCCGACACAACCAACCAGCCCGGCCACCAAAAACTCAAAAATGGGAACACGCCTCCAGCTCCTGCTACAAACATCCGACCCATCAACAGAGTACGAAATGATAATTATCTTCCAAAAAACCATAAACTACACTCAAGGAATAAGCCTGCTGAAAAACCTGGGAAGCTTCGAAATAATCTCAAACTACACCATACTGAACGGCATATGCATAAAGGCACCAATAGAAATGGCTCGAACCATAGCCCTCCAAAACTACGTAAAAACAATAACCTACAACGAAAAAATAAAACTAATACCCAACCAAATCACAGCAAAAGAGATCCAAGCCAAAGACACAACAGTCAACGCCGTCATAGGCGCCTCCACGCTCCAATCAACATACGGGTTAAACGGAACAGGAGTAGTCGTCGCAGTCCTAGACACAGGGATCAACCCCCACACCGACCTCCCCGGAAGCAGAATAATCTACAACCAGAGCTTCGTACCAGGAGAAAACGCATCGGACCAGAATGGCCACGGAACCGCCGTAGCCGGAATAATCGGAGCAGCAGGTGGAACCGTAACCGGAGTTGCGCCAAACGTCACATTCCTAAACTTGAAGGTACTGGACAAGAACGGAGACGGACAATCAAACTGGCTACTCAATGCGATTAACGAGGCGCTAAAAGCTCCCCCGTTGAGTAGCCATCCCAAAGCTGATATCATCTCACTGTCCTTAGGAGACCCAAATGGCAACTCGTTTGATGATATGAGCAAAGCGGTAAACAGTGCCTGGATAGATGATGACACCATAGTTGTAGCGGCCGCTGGCAACGAAGGTGGCGACGTTTGGAGCGTCTACTACCAAACAATAAACTCCCCAGGGCTTGGCGCATACATAATCACCGTGGGTGCAACAGGCGGGCTCAACTATCATTCAATTTCCTATTTCTCAAGCAAAGGACCAACAGACGACCACAGAGCAAAACCAGACATAGTAGCACCCGGAGAGAACATAAGAACCCTCAAAAACGACTCAACAGGCTACAAATACTTCAGCGGAACCAGTGCTTCAACCCCCGTCGTTTCTGGCGCAATAGCCCTGCTCCTTGACGAAAACGCTAATATGACCTGGCTCTCTCCAAATACTATTAAGGCTGCAATTATGGTAACAGCGGAGGACCTGGGAGAAAATCCATTCTCACAGGGAGCCGGATTAATAAACATTTCACGAGCGTTCCACTATCTGCAGGACTACTACATACACGGCAACGTGACCACACCCCCACTCATAATAACTCCCATAAGAGCTTTAACCGAACCCATGACAATTAACGAGCTAAACCCCACAATCCTCAACCTGACCATTGTTGTGGGAAACATCACAACAACCCCAATCATTAACGCCTACTTCAACGTAAGTGGCAACGCAACGGCCTTTACAACAGTACCGACCGACCACTACTCCCTCAATGATACTCAAGAATTCGTGCAAGTCAGTTTCATTGCACCCCCTGGAGCATCCATTTACGACTTCTCGGGAAACCTAACATTCATTAACGAAAGCGGAACCGTACTATTTACTATACCACTCTCTCTGACCGGCGCCGTACCCCTATGGTTCTACCTGCTTCCCATATTCTATAGCCGCGACCAAACAGCAAACCTCTTGGCCGTGGGAGGCATAGCTGGAATAGCAGCAATCGCCGTCATTGGGCTGGCCGCCGCCGTTTGGGCAACACGC
>JAUQYY010000324.1 GCA_030587505.1 Candidatus Sigynarchaeota archaeon | reverse complement strand
TAACAGTTTTTTAATATTTTTCTATAAGACTCGCATAATAGTTAAAACTCTGCGAGTAAAATCAAAAATGAACGGGATCACGCTCCCCGGCGATTGAGCGGAGAAGAATTAACCGTGCTACGCGTAAACCTCAATAGTTCTTCCCGTAATGCTGCCTAGGATTTTCTCAATCTCCTTCATGTCCGCTTCGACCTGAATCGGCTCCCTACACGATCTAATAGCCGTATCTGGGTCCTTCAACCCATGACCCGTTGTGACGCAGACAACCCTTTCGTCTCTTTCGATTTTCCCTTCACCGATTAGCTTTTTTAAACCCGCTATCGTGGACGCGGAGGCTGGCTCTACGAAGATTCCCTCCGTTCTGGCCAGTGTTTTTTGCGCCTCGAGAATCTCCTCGTCGCTAACGGTTTCAGCCATGCCGTTTGAACCGTATATCGCCCTGAGCGCCTTCTCCCAGTTCACTGGTTTCCCTATTCTAATGGCTGTAGCCACCGTTTCGGGCTTCTCGACAAACTCGACCTTTTTCTCCCCCCTTTTGTACGCGTTCGCTATTGGTGCGGCTCCTTCTGCCTGTATCCCTATCATTCTGGGAATCGTGTCGATTAGCCCTATCTCCTTCCACTCCAATAGACCCTTGTAAATGGCGCTGATGTTCCCCGCGTTTCCAATGGGTAGTATAATTGTGTCGGGAACCTGCCAATTCAACTGGTCTATTATTTCGTATCCGATTGTCTTCTGCCCCTCGAGACGGTATGGGTTCAGACTGTTCAGCAGGTACATGTGGAATTTCTCACACGATTTTTGAACCAGTTCAAGCGCCTTGTCAAAGTTTCCTCTAACCGCGAGAATGTGGGCGCCGTACATCTGGGCTTGAGCAAGTTTTCCCAGGGCTATCTTCCCAGAGGGAATGAACACCACGCAGCTCATCTTGGCCTTCGCCGCGTAAGCTGCTAGTGAGGCTGATGTGTTACCAGTTGAGGCGCAAGCCACTATCTTTTTATCCAGACTCTTAGCCACTGAGACCCCGACGGTCATTCCCCGGTCCTTGAAGCTCCCCGTAGGGTTCTCCCCCTCGTTTTTCACCCAGAGATTTCCTATCCCCAGCTTGTCAGCTAGGTTAACGCAGCGGTACAGGTTCGTTTTTCCCTCGTTGAGACTAACCACTTCGTCCAGCCTTGGTAGGAAGGGTGAGTACTTCCACACCGAAATCGGCTTATCCTTCCAGTCGGCGTACCGAACCTTATTCAGGTCTCCATACTTTACGTCTAAGAGATGTCCGCACTTTTCACACACGTATATTATTTTTCTAGCATCAAATTTTTCGTGGCAGTTTATACACTCCAGCCACATTTCCGAATCCATAAGCTCTCCAACCTTTCCTACCTGTTGCCTAATATCCTTCTCTAACCCTGTGGATGTGGAGAATATCTCCCAGGATTGCGCTTGAGGTTTCTCTGGGTCCTGCTCCCCTACCTATGAGGGTGATCTCCTCGGCCACATCGGTTCTGAGGGAAATAACGTTGAGAGTGCCTCCGACGGCGAGTGGTGAACTCCGAGGGATGAGGCGTGGCATGACCTCTACTCTGTCTCTGTCCACGTAGCCAATGTGCTTGACCAGGTACCCGTCCTCCATCGCTAGCTCAACCATCTCCGGGGTGATCCTCGTTATACCCTCGATTTGGACATCACTCAGCTTCTTCCTCAAACCAAGAATACCGTTTGCCAGGATTACGAGTTTTGACGCAGCGTCTATTCCCTCTACATCGTACGTTGGGTCTGCTTCCGCGTATCCTTTCTCCTGAGCCTCTCTTAGGGCCGCATTGAACGAGACCTTTTCCTCGGTCATTTTTGTGAGGATGTAGTTTGAGGTTCCGTTCAGAATTCCCGTTATGGCTGTAATCCTATTGATTAGTAGTGCTTCTCTCGCAACGTGGAACACTGGGATGGCTCCCCCAACCGTTGCTTCATATAGCAGAATCCTGCCCTTCTTCTCCGCCATGTCCATTAGTTCGGGGAAGGCCAGAACCAAGGGACCCTTATTTGAGGTGACAACATCCTTACCGCTTTTCAATGCTTCCTTGATGTGTGTTAGACCCGGCTCACCGTCTTTGATGTTTGTAACAGTCATTTCAACAACGATGTCGCAGTCCATTTCAGGTATGTGTTCCTTTGCGCTCGCGCCCTCAACCCAGGCCGGGGAGGATTCCCCCTTCTGAAGAATCTCCTGAAGGTTTAACCCGTTTTCGTCAATCCAACTTCCGTTCTTTTCGAATACAGCCACCACTACTGGTTCGAATCCGATTTTTTGTAGAAGGTCCCTCTTCTCAACAATGACCCTTGCAACCGCCTTGCCGACGTTTCCGAATCCGACTAGTGCCATTCTCAACTCGCTCAACTCCACACAACGAAGAGGTTTTTCTCCTCCCCCACCTTTCTTATTGTCTTAACTGTCTCCTCCAGTTTTTCTTCGGTCTCCGCCTCGATCCTGAACTTAACCGTTGAGACCTCTTCTGGCCGTTTTATCCTAGCGGTTACCTCCTTGACAATAACTTGGGTTTCCAGAATTCTGTCTATCGTGTCCTTAATATTCGTGGCGAAGACGTGTCCGACAAGAATCACCGTTTTTCCAAACATGCTCCTCACGGGCTCAGCCCTTATCACCGGAATGTCCTGCCTCTTCAGTGCTTGCGTTATGCTTTCAAGCTTGTCTTTGTCTTCGAGGTCGAAGGTTATGATCACCGGTATACTGTTTCCTCTTTTCCTATCCCTAAGGTGCGTTATTTCCCTTATGTTGCCGCCATAGCTCGAAATCGGTTCCAGAGCTTTAACAAGCTGTCCCGGCTCATCCAAAAGCTCAATTTCTAAAATCATTCTCATAGGTTAACTCCTCCGCAAAAAACTAAGGACCAAACATCTACGCGCATTGTTGTTACATCTCCCTTTTCGATTCTCAAGCTGGGTTAGCAGAGGGAGGCGGTTCCTCCGCCCCGCTTTTCTCAAAACTTGTCTCATTTCTCTTCGTCCTCGTGTAGGTTGAATTCTTTGTGTATTGCTTGAACCGCCTTTTTGAGGTCTTTTCTTGAAACAACCAGTGAGATGTTGAGTTCGCTGCTTCCCTGCGAAATCGCCCTTATGTTAACCTTTGCTCTTCCCAGAGCTGAGCAGATTCTACCCGCAACCCCATAGGTGTTTTTCATTCCCGCGCCCACGATGCTCAGGAGGCTCACATCGTCTTCCATTTCTATGTTGACCCACTCCTTTCCGAAGAAGGGCGACCAGTTGAGAGCCTTAATAGCCCTCTTCTTGTCCTCGTCGCTCACAAGAAATGTTATGTTGTTTTCCGAGGAAGCTTGGCTTATCATTATAATGTTGACGTTGTTTTTACCCATCAGGTCAAACAGCCTGGCGGCGGTGCCCGGCCTGGAAACCATTGCCTCCCCCTCAACCGTAATCATCGTAACGTTTCTCATGTCCGCGATCGCCTTAACCACGCTCTCCTTTGTCTTTATTCCCTTTGAGATTCTCGTGTACCTCTCGGGGTTGAAATTCTCAAAGTTTCGAATCTCCACCGGAATGTTCTTCTTCTCCACTGGAAATACGCACAGCGGGTGAAGCAGTTTGGCTCCAAAGAACGCCAGCTCTTTCGCCTCGGAGTACGAGATGTCCCTTATAAGGTGGGCACTGGGTTCCAGTTTCGGATTGGCTGTGAGCAATCCGTCCACATCCTTCCAGAGTATTACCTTCACGTCGCTGTCGCCATTCTTGAGGCTGTACGCTATGATGGTTGCGGTGAAGTCGCTTCCCCCTCTGCCGAGCAGGGTCACATTTCCTTTGATGTCTCTGGCGAAAAAACCGGTCACAACGGGCATCCTGCCCTCCGAGAGAAGCGGTACTATCCTTTCTCTCACCATTCGCTCTGTTTTGTCGAGGATGGGAAGAGCATTTTGAGGATCGCTTGTTGTGAAAATCAAATCGTAGGAATTCACGTAAACTGTCATGTAGCCCTCAGCCTCCAGGTACCTCTGAAGAATGATCGTTGAGAGTCTCTCGCCAAAACTAGAAACCAGGCTCAGCTTGTTGGGTCTTAGACCATTATCCCAAATTTCTCTGAGCACGTTTCTCAGTTCACTTATTTCCCTACGAATTTCGGCTAGAGCTGATTCCTTAGTGCTACCCCCCACTACCTTCTCCAATAGTGTCTCGTGCTTGTGCTGTATTGGCTCGAGTTCCTCCTCCAGGTTCACGCCGTGACTCTCAGCTTTTTCCGCGAGTTCTATGAGGCTGTTTGTGATTCCGTATAGGGCGGAGGCTACGAGCACCAGCTCGTTTCCAGAGTAGTCTTTTAGGATGTCTGATATTCGGTGGAATGATTCGAGGTCTTTAAGACAGCTCCCACCGAACTTCATCACTATTCTGTATCCAAGTCTCAATCCACCTTCAAAAGTAATTGGGAGAACATTTGCCCCCTCTCAATATAAAATTTTTGTTCAAAAAAGCTTTCCACCCATAATTTTTCGAAGTGCGGTG
>JAUQYY010000319.1 GCA_030587505.1 Candidatus Sigynarchaeota archaeon | reverse complement strand
TAACATAGAAGAATAAAATTATAAATTATTCCCTCTGCAAACCAGCAATCAAGGTTAGTGAAACCAATGATAAAGAGTGAGAAGCTTACAATCCTAAGCGGTGGAGTCCGCCTGGGAGGCGTGTTCTTTTACCCCGAGGCCCAAGAAAGGGTTCCGGGGGTGTGTATCTGCCACGGGATTCCGAGAGTCAATAGACCCGTTGAGGAGAAAGGATACCCTGCCCTCGCAAAGAGGTTTTGTGAAGCCGGGTGCGCCGCCCTGATTTTCAATTTTCAGGGAACCTCTGGGAGCGAAGGCGAATTCAGCTTTTCCGCCTGGTCTCGAAACGTCTCTGACGCAGTAACCCAACTAGCCTCCTCCCCCCTGGTAGACCCTGAGAGGCTGGGTCTCTTGAGTTTTAGCGCTGGTGCCTACGTCTCCTGGTCCGTCGTTGCCAAGGATTCGAGAATCAGGGTGTTTGCGAGCTGTTCAAGCCCATCGGACCTATCAAAAATCCCACTGATAAATGAGGGAATAAAATACGCAAAGGAACTGGGAATACTGCGTATAAAGGATGTCAAGAGGGCGGTGAGCGAACTGAGAAGCGATTTCCAAAAACTCAGCCCTCTCAAATGGGTGGGGAAAATCTCGCCCAGACCCGTTTTAATTGTCCACGGAGACAGAGACGACGTTATCCCGGTTGAGAGCGCATACGAACTCTACGAGAGAGCAAAGGAACCCAAAAAACTCCTAATCTTCAAGGGAGTGAACCACCAGATTAGAAACAGCCAGGAAGCCATGGACGCCGTGGTAAAGTGGATGGTAGAAAACATCTAAAAACAACCAAAATAACAATGAAGCTTCTCGTTCACACCCAATATCGGGGGAGCGCCTCCGATTCCCTTGCGCCCGGATTCGAAGGCTCGCGTCAGATGGTTGATAACCCTCCGAGTCAATGGGAGCACCGAGTACTGAATACCGAGCTACGAAACAATTTAATGGTCACGAATAACTCATTTATCCACATGCTGATAACCGGTTGCCTTTCTGATGTGGTTTGATGAAATTTGGCAAAGCTGTTGCTGGGATATTAATAATATTCTGTGTACTTTTGCTTCTAACCTTTCTGATTGTCCACCCGTTAGGCCTTTTACCAGCTACTCTGCCTGAAAGGGTGGGGGTCGTAGATAGCTCTAAACACGTGCGCTTAACCTACCAGCACAGTCCAGCGTCTACCATAACTGTAACTTGGAAAACGGAAACCTCAACAGCGGGCGACGTCGTTCTCTACGATACCGTACCTCGCTGCGGAGTTCCATCCTCATATCGTTATTCTGCTATGGGGTCTCATCACTCCCTCACCGGTGCTTCGGGGTACATTCACCAGGTTGAGCTCACTGGTTTGGAGCCGGATACGACGTACTACTTTGTTTGCGGCGGGCCCGGAGGGTACAGCGGAGAGCGTTCCTTCAGAACGGCTCCCAGCTCAGCCTCGGAGTTCGGGTTCGTGGCTGGGGGCGACTCTCGAAGCGACCCGGCTAGAACCCTCGTTTCAAAGGCAATGAGCCTTACCAATCCCTCCTTCGTGATGCACGCGGGCGATATGGTGGAGGACGGCACGATTCAGAGCCAGTGGGGCGTGTGGTTCACCGACGTACACGATAATTGGATCGGAGGCAACGGTCTTTCGATTCCTGTTGTTCCCTGCCTTGGAAATCATGAGAGAAACGCAACCAACTACTACGAGCAATTCGCCCTACCCGGCAACGAGCAGTGGTACTACCTAGATTGGGGTCAAACGGTTCGAATCATAATTCTCAACAGCGAGGCGTCCCCTTCTCAGATCTCAATCGATCAAACTGTTTGGCTCGAAAACGTTTTGTCCTCAGCCGCCGAGTACCAGTGGAAAATTGTAATGTTTCACAGAAACGTCTACTATAGCGGTGGACACGGAAACGCCACCGATATTCAAGAATACTGGGTGCCTCTATTCGACGGGTACCACGTTGACATAGTCATACAAGGGCACACTCATCACTACCATCGAACCAAACCAATGAACAACAATTCTGTCGTTTCATCCCCTCAGAAGGGCACGATCTACGTAACCAGTGGCGGTTGGGGTGCTCCTCTCCACGACTACGTTAAGCAACCGTACAGCGCCCATGGGAATAAGACCCTCCACTTCACACTGATAAGTGTTTTCCAAAACGGAACACTGCTCCTCCAGGCCAGAGACGTGAACGGATACACCTTCGACGAAATCTGGCTCCATAAAACTGTGGCGGGCTCAAACATCTTAAACGTAATCAACCAGGGAACAGAGAAAGAAAATACTGGTTCGCATCCTCTTCCGATAAACGCCCCCACCAACACGAACAGTTTTGTAAAAGTTTTTGATTTGAGTAGACTCAAACCAGAGGGCTGTCCACGCAATCTTTTTAGAGTGTGCTTTTCGGTTGAATTTACGGAAGGGTGTTTGGAGATATCTACAGCATTCAGGTCGGTTAGAACTTCCGGAAGCCTTATTGGATATATTTATATAATCTGCTCAGATTAATACACCACACCTTTTACTGAACGGAATTTGTGAGTTAAAGAAGCAAAAGCAAGGGTATGCAAACCTTTTTTACCAAAATGCTAACGTGCCTACCAAATCTGCCTAAAACAACACAAAAGAGAGGAATGAGCATGGGTTTCGCGATAGAGACTATGGATTTAACCAAAAAGTTTGGAGAAATAGTTGCCGTAAACAGGTTGAACATAAAGGTGGAGAACGGAGAAACCTTTGGGATGCTGGGACCAAACGGTGCGGGTAAAACCACAACCGTGCGTCTCCTAAACTGCATACTGAGACCCACGGAGGGCACAGCCAAGGTTGGGGGCTTCGACATACTCAAAGAACCAGACAAGGTGAAGAGAATCACAGGGCTGCTCCCAGAGTCCCCAGGACTTTACGAGAAGCTCACCGCACGGGAGTTCCTTGAATTCATAGGAGACCTCTACGATGTTCCCCACAGCAAACTCTACAACAGCATTGACGAGATCCTCGAACTCTTCGAACTCAAGAAGCGTGAGAACGACCTGCTCGAGGGTTTTAGCAGAGGCATGAAGCAAAAGGTGCTGCTAGCATCAACACTAATCACGGACCCCGAAATAATCTTCCTCGATGAACCGATCAGCGGACTCGACCCCGCGTCCGCACGCATGGTGAAGGACATGATTAAGCTGCTGGTCTCGGAGGCGAAGAAAACCTTCTTCATATGCACTCACATGCTGTCCTTCGCCGAGGAGATGTGTGAGAGAATCGCGATAATCGACCACGGCACGATAAAAATTGTGGGCAGCCTGGAGGAAATCCTCAAGGAAACCAGGACGAAGAGCCTCGAGAAAGCCTACCTCAAAACTGTTGGCAAGGAGGCCGTGGAGAAGGATCTCTTGGAGTGGAGAACTTAGGAGGGGGTGGGAAATGCCCACATGGTATGCCGTGGCGAGGAACGAGTACCGCCTCATGACCTCCAGCCTTAGACGTATAAGAAAAGCTGTCCCCGTACTTCTGGTTCTCCTACCCTCCCTGCTCTTCCTGGTCGTCCTCTACTACGCGAATCAGGTACACCTGCAATCCTACCTTGAGGCCGCCCTGAGGGAATATCTCCGGGCGGTGTACGGTTATGTCACCGAGTTTGAATTCGCATTTGGCGAGGTCGATATCACACTTCTGATGTGTCAATTTATGGGCATAATGGGGTTTATGCTTCCTGTAGTAGCCGCTGTGGGAAGCGTTTTCAGAGAAACGGAAGTCATAAGCAACGACATGATTCTCGCGAGTCCATTGAAGCCGCGGGACTTGCTACTTGGCAGGTTCGTGGCTAACCTATTCTTCCTCCCCGTTATTCTTGGGTTCTTTTCTTTTCTCCTCTTCCCCGCCATAATCAACCATGGCTTAAGCAGCGTAGCATCAGTCCTTATCATAGTGTCTGTGGCTTCACTTCCAACACTGGTAGGTATCTGGGTTGGGGTCCTCCTGTCCGCGTACATTCAGACCAAGAGTGAGTTCTCACCCCGGATAAAGGACATTGGAAAAGCCATACTCGGAGTGTTCGGAATAATTTTCGGCCTGTCCTACTTTCTCCTGTTCTCGTCTCAGACGTCCTCCCTCTACTGGACCTACCTGCCCACAACCTGGGTGACCAATATAATATACTTCGCAATCGCTGGCACCAACCTAGCGAAGGTAGCGTACAATTTCGGAATTTTCTCGTTCTATTATTATGTGCCCCTACAACCAGACCCACTGGTCAGCTTGGTTCTCCTACTGGGATTCGTTGCTCTGGTCTTCTACATTGGAGCGAAGCTCTCAAGCAGGATCTACCGGTTCGAGGTTCCCGTGAGCAAAGTCACAACCATCGAGAAAGAGGACTGGTTCTTCAGAACAATTAAGAGTACAATTCCTCCACCGCTCGGAGCGCTAACGGCGGTGCAGCTGAAAGAGTTCTCAAGAAGCCTTGACACCGTAGCCAGAGTATCAACAGTTCTTATCTTCCCGCTGGTGATCTACTTCCTAAACGCTATGGGAATCTCAAACTCTTACATGCCCTCATCGGGCGTGTTTGGCGTGTTCTTCCTTCCCGGCTTCGCCTTCTTCTACATACTCATGGCGGCTGCGATGATTGGGCTGATAGAAGCGAGTCAGATGACCGTCAAGCAAAAAGACCTGTTCTGGACATACAAGAAAGCACCCCACGGAGTGAAAAGGCTGGTCTACTCGAAATTCTTGGAAATGCTCATAGTCGGCCTGCCCATAAGCGTGGTAACCGCGGTGCTCTTCCAGCTTGGACTCGGATTCGAGAGTTCTGGGCTGCTAACCTTAGTGTTTGTTCTGCTCTTTATGACAACCATAAGCTCAGCAATAGCGCTCGGCGTATACTGTGCACGCCCCGTGTTCAAGGAGCAGAGCAGGGGCCACCTCATAAACTTCTTAATATTCGTAGTCGTAGCCTTTATCATCGAGGGACTCATGCTCTTATTCGCGGTTTTCCCATGGATTCTCAGCGTAATTCCCTACGTATCAGCCCTTGGCACGCTGCTAAGCCTACCGCCCCAGTCGTCAACCTGGGTTGTCCAGACGCCATTGTTCCTAACGACCATGGCTCAGCTAAGCGTGAACCCCGCAGTCTCATTTATCGGAACAGCGGCATCCGCAGCGTTAGGAGTTGTAGCCGCTTACCTTTCGATACGTATCGGCATATCAAAACTCGAAAAATTTGAGTAGAGTATGAAACCATACGACCGTCAATCTCCTATTTCTCTCCTCTCGCTGTGGGTCTGAACAGCCACTTCGCCTAAAGGAGCTTAGCAGTAGTGAACCTCTGTGAACCCTGATCTCAGCTCTATCGCGTCTTTCTTTATTCTCTCTGCTTCTTCTCCTTTCACTCCCCTCAGGACCAGTTCGCAGATTTTCTCCATCTCTTTCTCTCTCATACCTATTCTCGTAGCCTCGCTTGTACCTATCCTTCCCGCGCGGTCCAGTATAACGTTCACTGCTTCGAGACGGTTCACCACTTCAACCCATGGTTTACCGTAATCCGCCTGGAACTTTTGGGTGTCTACAAGAATCTGATGCGACTCCGTGAAACCCTTATTCTTGCATTTTAGCGGGATTCCCTCCTCGTCCAGGAGTTTGGCCAGTTTTTTGGAGTTTTTCACCACCTGGTCCGCGTAGGCTTCTCCAAACTCTTTCATCTCCTCGAGTGTGACGGCTAGCGCCGCTATCCTGTGGAAGTGGGCGTTGTCAATTGTTTTGAACAGGAGTTCCTCTCGGATCTCCTCGAAACTGTTTCCGAGGATTATTCCCCCCTGGGGTCCCGGGAAAGTTTTGTGGGTGCTCCCCAGCATGATGTCCGCCCCTTCCGCTAGTGGCTGCTGAAACCTTTTTCCCGCAATGAGGCCCAAGACGTGCGACGCGTCGTAGGCGAGCAGGGCTCCAACCCTCTGTGCGGCTTCGCTGACTTCGGCCACGGGGTAGGGCATCGGTATGAAGCT
>JAUQYY010000365.1 GCA_030587505.1 Candidatus Sigynarchaeota archaeon | reverse complement strand
ATTTTCTTAAAAATCCTAATAATAGTCATCAGAAAGTCTAAACTGAGAAAAATTGGTTGAAAATAGCTAGTAATTCACCTCAAGAAAAGGGAGAAAACGCATGAAAAACGTTGTGAACCGAAGCGTGGCATGTTTTTGGGTTGAGAGCCTTTCGGAGTTGGTGGGCTTTTAATTAAAATTGATTTTTTAGTTTTGATTTTTGTCTAATTGTTTTTTGGTTTGGTTTTTTTCGTATTACGCTGGTGTTAGTTGATTTTAAATATTTTTAAAATTAAATCCTTGTTTAGGTAGTACGGGTCAATTTCCAGTGGAACTTGGTGAAAAACAATGCAGGACATAACCGTCAAAACCTTCCAAAAACTACCCAAAAAACTCAACAATCCAGTATGCATCCAGGGACTCCCCGACATAAGCAGCGTGGGCACGGAAGCCGTCAAACAGATAGCGGAAGGGCTAAACGCGCAAAAAGTGATGGAGCTGGGTTTCAGCGACCTCCCCCCAATAATCATAATCAACGACGGAATCCCCCACCTCCCAGCCATAGAGATCAGCTTCTGGAAAGACCCCAGAAACAGGCAGGACGTGTTCCTCATAACGGGCGACGACCAGCCGATGACATCCAGAGGAATCTACACCATCTCAAACTACATAGCAAAACTCATGTCCGAGCGGGGCGTAAAGCTCATAGTAACCCTGGGAGCGTACATCGTCGAATCCCCCCCAAGAAACGGCTCAACCAAAATATACGTTGCAACCACCCACAAGGAGGCGGAACCCCTAAAAAACCTCCTAAACCTTCCAAACGCCAAACCCATGGCAGAGGGAGAGATACTCGGAGCCAACGGCATGGTACCAGCACTCGCAAAGCAAAAGTACAACATCGACGGGGCAATAATCCTATCAGAAACAAGCGCACAGTTAGCCTCCATCGGAACCGACGACCCAAAAGCCATAAAAACCCTGGTCGAAACGGTCAAAAAGTACTTCAACCTACCCATCAAAAACAACCACACAAAGGAACAAACACCCCAAGCAACCCAAGAACCAGTTGAGGGAGAATACCAGAAAACAAAACATCAAAGCAGCTACATATGCTAACCACCCACACAAGCATCAAACCCTAGTTGGGGAGCCCTCAAACCCAACATTTTTCTCAACTCTTCAATCCAAGGCTGACGAACCCCGACCCTTTAACTGTTTTTGAATTGCCCACACCCATTTCTTTGGAAGAACAACCACTACGCTTAAAACACATCAACAAATCTTAATACTAGACTGTACACACCCAAAAAGTCCGAAAACCGGAAGGAACAATAATGATGATGAAAAACGGAGATGAAAGCCGCAAAGGAGCATCAGAAAAAGGTACTCAAACGAGATATCTCACCCTCTGGAGATGTACAACCTGTGGGGGGTTAAACAAGACCGATGAGCGGCCAGAACTGTGTGAACTCTGCGGGGAGGGAAAAGAATTCGAAAAAATGCAGCTAAGAATCAAAACCAGACCAAAACAAGAACCATAAAAAATAAAGAAAGAAAGTATGGGAAACCTTGGTTCCCCTGAAACTCTCTCCAGTACCGATCATCTTCTTCCCTTACTCTTTCCGGCGAACCTTCAGGCTTCCGCTTCTTTATCCTCGTCTTCACCACCCGCAGGCTCCTCTGATTCTGGCTCCTCAGGCTCTTTCTCACCCGTTTCTGGTTCAGGCTCTTCTGGCTCGGGTTTGCGGAAGAGTTCGCGTTTCTCCTCTTCTTCCTCTATGATTTGCAGCACTCTTGCGCTTGTTTCTCCTGGAGTTCCGACGGATTCGAGGAGGCGTTCGCGCTCAGCGGGTGCTGCCGTCTTGAGTTCGACCGCCAGCGCGTAGGCTTCGTCCTCCTTCATTCCCGACTCGACGAGCAGCGGCACAATCCGGTCGGCTAGCTCCACGGGGATGTACCGCTCCACCCTCGGCTCGACGCCAACGATGGCAAGCTCCTCTGCGAGTATGCTGCTGATCACCTTCTCCCTCGGAATCAGTTTGACTTCAACTCTCTCTCCGCGACTAATGGCCTTGATGAGTTCGTCGATTCTCTTTATTGCGCGTGGGATTCTTGCCTTCTTGATGGATGTGTATGCGGTGAATCCTATGGTGGGTGTTGCGATACATGCGGCAGCTATCGATAGAATCGAGAAAGGTATTCGGATGCTTGTGAATGGTATGGGAATAGCCCATTCTTTTATGACTAGCAAATTAAACGTTGATACGGTTTCGTAGTTTTCGCTTGACGCAATGATTTGGAAGGGAATAACCGATGGCGGAAGATTCGTAGGGATAACAAAAGCGTACACTCCGCCTCCTAAGTTTATTGCTGGAACAATACTATTTGTTGTGGCTAAGGTGTTGTAGATGCCTTTTCCCAAGGGTATTGAGGGGATGATTCCGTTTATTGTAACCGAAGCGTTGGGAACTGGTTTTCCCTCGGTATCTGTGTAGGTGAAGAGAACAACCACGAAGGGAATGTTGTTCTCCACTTGGATGAACGGTCCGGAGGAGATTAGTGCTGGAGAATTGGGGTCAGAAACGTAATAATTGGAGTACGACGGCAGGGTTGCTATGCCTAGTATGGTGACGTGCACGGTTTTCGATGATGTGGAATAGTTTCCTTTCTCAGCACTAATTACGAGTGTGTACTCCCCTGGTGTAGTGTTTTGGGAGTTGGTAGATAGAGTGAGGGTATATTTACCTTTACCTTCGGGGGTCAGCGAACCTTGATAGATTACGTGGCCAGTGCTGTTCTTCAAGGTATAACTCACCGAAGCGTCGGAGACGGGAACACCATTGTGTGTGTCGTTTAGCAACACGCTTACCGTGAGGTTGTCTTTCCAGTGAACCGAAAGAGAGTCGTTTCCGACAAGCTCGGTCGGCACGGTGTTCACGACAAGTAGGATGGTAGCCGATTTGGTTTCAAAGTTCTGTTTGGAGGCGGTTACAGTAATTAGATAGGCCCCTGCTGAAACAAGCGAAGAGTTGAAGGTTGTAGTATAGTCTCCTGTGCTATTGGGGTCTTTTAAGAAGCCATCCACCTCTGTGCCCTGTATTGAGTAGGATAGAATGGCGTTCGTGATTTTGCTGGAATCTAATTGATCGATGTAGTTGGCGGTGAGGGTTAAGTTGTCGGCGTAAATCACGGTGTACTGGTACGAATAGTTCAGGGTTGTGGGCACCGGGGAGATGTGTAACACTTTGAAAGAGTTTTCGGTTGTGTAGTTTGTGCAGCTAACAGTAAAGTTGAGAGTGTAGTAGCCCGCCGACATGTGAGCTTCGATGTAAGCTCTAGTTATTGTGTACGTGTAGTTGCCGTTACTTATGTGGTTTAGGTTCCCGCTGACTTCTCCCCCTGTGCTCGAAAAGGTTACGGTAGCCTCTGTAACGCTGATATTATTATGAGGGTCAAATATGTGAACCCACAGGACAATGTCTG
>JAUQYY010000307.1 GCA_030587505.1 Candidatus Sigynarchaeota archaeon | reverse complement strand
ATCCATCTTGTTGAGTAACTCAAAGATATCGGCTTCAGCGAATTTCGTCAACCCTCCAATCGTGGAGGAAAGAACACCCCTGCGACATTATTTCACCTCACAGAACGGTCTTTTTGTGAAGAGTACTGATTATACCTTGCAATAAGGAAAACATCAAGAGTAATATATATTTTTTATGCTTCCCGTACTGCAATTATACACTTCTTGCTCATTTCCCCGACTATGTTATCTTACTTGATTCTTTACAGATTATACGCCACGCGTGTAGGTTCAATCTAAACTCTTCTAGTGCTTACGCAACTGACTAAAAAAGGCTACACTTAAAAATAACGAGCTGTACGCTAAGCAGTTTCACTTTCAACTATCCGAATGACAAAACACACACTTGTTAAAAAGTAAGTATGAATGTGATTCCTCTTTTATACATTTTATTGGCTTTTTCTCAAGACACGAAAGGTATATGTGCTTAACTACTTTCACCTTTTAAGTCTCTAAACCCTGCAGTAATTGTTCATACTTGAGTATTACCTATCTTTTTAAGCTTGAAAGACTTAACTTATTACGCTTAGAACTCGAAGGATGAATCCTCTTACTTTCCCGTAATTCTTGAATTTGTGATGCATACCCCCTGCGGATATATCCTTCTGAGAAACATTCTCCGTGACGCTAGAACTACGCAATGTTTATATATCAAAAAAAGTAGAGTATTTTATCAAAAAAATTTAATAACTCACTTATAATTAAAACGAAACAACCCCAAATCGGCTGTTTGGGAGCGAGAACCACACAATAAGCAAAATAATTCCTAACAGAACTAACCCCATGCGATTGTCCTCCTATCAAGTCGATTAACCACCTTCACCTGCTGGTGGTAAACTTCAATATGCAGTAACTCATGCTATGCTGTGATCTCCCTCGCTCAATTCAAAATGCACACATAAAAACTCTCTAAGAACAGATAACCTACCACTGTTGAAAGAGGATGAGTATTATGGACGTGAAAAAATTACTAGTATTTACGCAGAAGAATTGCCCGAACTGTCCCGCAATGAAAGAGATTACCTCCGAAGTCGGTAAGAAACTAGGAATCCCCGTCGAATTAGTTGATATTTCCAACAGTATGCCACAAGACCTAGAGTTCGATTTGCTACAAAATCAAATTTTCATCAGCGCAACCCCTTCAGTAGTGTCTGTAAATGAAGACGGTTCAATGAGGGAATTAGCATTGGGAGAAATCGTTTATGGTGAAGAATTGGAGAGGCGAATATTAGGTAAAGGGTGATGTTATGTCCAACTCCAGCTATTTTTCAAACAATAATGAAAAGTTCAACTTTGAATCTAAAAGCAATGGGGACTTCATCAACTCGTTATTACCCCCTGTGAGAACTTCTAGAGGGATGATAGAAAACTTTGATGTGTCTAAAATAATTCGAAGCCTCGTTAAAGAGACTGGAATCGACAGGGAAAAGGCGACCCAGGTTGCGAAAAGAGTTGTGCAGCGAATCATATCCTCCAACATTCAATGGTTGTCCAGTCCTATGATAAGAGAAATGGCCTGCTCTGTGCTGGCTGAGATGGGCATGGTGGAGGAGAGAAAGCTTTACACGAGAATCGGGGTGCCGATTTACGACCTAAATGAGATGATAGTCAACCCGCTCAAGCATACATGGAATGCGAATCTGCAAGTAAACCCGGAAACAATTGCAAAAATAGTCTACGACCGCGTTATGAGTGAGCACACCTACCTGACACTGCCTGGAACCTTTGAAGTTGAAGTACCCTCCGGTAGAACCTTCAGGTTCACAACGAACATAACGGATGCTCATCTGATGGGCGACAATTACCATAAGGACCGAGAATACACAAGCATAAGAGACTACTGTGCATCATGGGATCCAAGGCTCTTTATGATTCTGGGATTAGAGCCAGACGGCTTGCACGGTGCTCACTCGTCTAGCGCTGGACCCGCTAAACACTTGATAGTGTTCACTAACCACGCAGCAATATGGCTTGCAACCTGGCAAAGCAATATGGCGGGAGGGCAAGGCTTCCACAACTGGATGGAATCCATCGCTTGGTACTTGAGGGGTCTGCGCAAGGAAAACTGTAGAGATGCTGTTCAAACCTTCATACACAATGCAAACCAAGCTAGGCTGAACATGGATAAGCTATATGCAAGATTCCCAAACGTACCAAGAAAGGTTATCGACTCCGTGGTCGCATACGTACTGGAAGAACTTAAAAAGAGAGAAGTGGAACAAGCCGCCCAACACACGCCCTTTATCGCCACGCAGCAGTATGTAGCTCGCGGGGGGCAGGTACCCTTCACCTCTATCGACATTGGTCCTGGAATAAAGAAGGAGTTCATGAACGAGCCTGTGATTCTGCCCGGAGGAAAGCTCAGTGAGAAGTATGTTTACGGTGACTTCGTCGATGAAGTTAAACAGTACTTCATCACATTCATGCAGGTTATGTACAAGGGGGACCGACACGGCAAGCTCTTCAACTACCCCAAGATTAACATTGAGCTTCGCGAGGAGTGGATGAAACCAGAGTTCGAGGAAGCATACCTGTGGGCTGCCAAGCTGACCGCAAAGTATGGTCTACCCTACTTCGTAAACTACCTGAACTGGCGGAAACAGATCATAGGTGGATGTGTCTCCTGTTGCTCCCACACTTGGAGCGCTGATACTCCAGAGCAGAAAGAGGAGTACATCACCGGAAACGCGGTCTATGGAGCAATCCAGATGGATACACCGAACCCGGTGGCCAGCGCAGCCAGAACCTTGAACATGGACGAATCGGCTTTCTTCGAGGATTTCACCCAGATAATTGAAAACGTAACCATACCAAGCCTACTGAACAGGTACAACATTGTCAAGAGAATCAAGAAACTAAACCTAGCCCCACTATACAACGTTAAGCGCCCGAACGGGAAGGATATGATTGTTCCCGAGGAACGCGAACTCCTCATAGGGACAATCGGTTTCGCCGAGATGACCGAGATGGTGGTAGGATATCCCCTATGGCACGAGGAAGGGTTAAAATTCGCAGTGAAAGTTATTAGACACATGAAGGCGTTAGCCGACGAGTGGTCGGAGAAAACAGGGCTTCGCATAAAGCTGACCCGAACCCCGGCAGAGTCAGCGGCTGGCAGACTAGCCAGAATAATGTACGAGCGATATCCCCAAAGTAGACCTTTCCTCAGAGGAAAGTACCCAAATGTTTACCTGACGAACTCCATCCATCAGCCAGTGGACGCCGACATACCTCTGACAGAGAGGATAAAGAAAGAGGCAATGTTCGCACCCTTGCTCGGTGGAGGCTTCCTTCAACACATCTTCCTAGACGATGCGTACCCTGACCCCGAAGCCCTTTGGAAGTTCATTCAAAGAATCGCCAGAAACACTCTCACCGCATACTTTGACTTCACGGTGGACATGTGGGTTTGCAACAGCTGTTTCAGTCAGGGGCGAATGGACTGGAGCCAAAATCAGTTCGACTCTGTGGAGGATATTCTCAACTTTAAATGCCCCAAGTGTGGAAGCCCCAACGCTGAAATACTCTCTAGGATAACGGGATACCTGCAAGGTCTTAAGGGAACATGGAACGACCCCAAGAAGCAGGAGTTTCTAGAGCGTAGGAGATACAACCTAAACATCTAACACCTCTTCCGAACATCAAAAAGGTTTAATAACCCATCAAATACCCTCTTTTTAATCTCCTGGTTTATTAGTCCGTTACTGCGAGCCCATTTCTAGTTGGTTAGTGTCTTTGGTGGTTCGGGTTTTGCTTCTATTCCCAGCCTCGCTTTAATTTCTTCAGCAAGTCTTTGTGCACTACCGGGGCGGGCGTTATCCGTTATCACCAGTTTTGGCTCACACTCCTCTACGTACTTGATCAACTGATTGAAATCTGAGTGACCGCTCCATGAAACAACGTATTCTCTTTCTCTAATTTTTTTGTACGGCATTTCGAATTGCCAGCCAGTGAGATGTATCAAAGTAGTGTTTTTGTCTATTTTCGGTTTAAATGTCGGGTGATAGAATCCAATGAACTGTTGGGATTTCATTATTTCCTTTCCTTCTCCACTAAGTGAGGAGTAAACTCTACCTAGACGAATGCCGTATTTCTCGTAAATTTTTGAAACCAAGAAAACTTTTGGAGGGTTGATAAAAGGCACTTTCGCGCCTGCTTCGTGGAGTATCCTCATTACCTCCTGGAGCTTTCCATAAAAGCCTAGAATAATAACCTGCTTGTTGTATTCTAACTCAGTTTGAACTAGTTTAATTAAAGATGCCTTAGCTTTGCTAATGGGTGGTCTAACACATGATGGGTGGCCATACGTTGCGTCCAGGACTAAAATATCACACTTTATAGCCCGTATTTTTTCGTACATGAAATCGCTGCTGTAAACGTATCTGTCTCCGTTCTTGGTTTCGACCAAAACTTGCGCTGAACCAAGAATGTGTGAGGAGGGGAAAAGGGTGATTGTATCTGTTTCATGGCTAAAGGGTTCTTCATAGTCCGCCGTTTTTATCTGTGGTGAATGTATCCCTTTCAAAACTTTGAGTAAATCCCTAGTGGCTGGTGTTGAGTAAATTAAATCTCCTTTCCTTATGCTTTCTTCTAACCCCCAAAGGTGATCTGCGTGAGCATGTGTTATAATCCGCACACTATGCTCTGGATGGTAACCGTCACAAACAACTCTGTCTAAAACTATAGCACCGGAATCTGTGATGGCTACATTCATAAATTCCACCTTCTATATGTACAATTAAAAACATCGTTCGCGTATTACTTGAATTTAACATCCCTATCTTCCATGCTTAAAGTGCTCAAACAAAGTTTCATTAGGGTCTATGTGGATTAGATGCCTGATATGGTTATAACGGGTTTGAGCCCCGGTCTGGTGTTTGGAATGTCAAGCAAATTACTGGATGAGGCTATTTCCAATGGTGATTTTGTCGAGGCGTACAGAGTGGCAAAATTTGTTTTAAGGGATGAGCAGAGGGCTTGGGATCTGTACACCAATGCTTTGGACGCCATAGGAAGCCTAAGATATACTGCAGCTAACTTGAAACAAATGGGGAGTTACGAAGAAGCCGCTAAACTCTTTTTACGTTGCGCTGAGTTTTTCGAGGGAGAGCGCGATTATGGTAGAGCAAGCGGATTTTTCCTAGAGGTCGGGGATTGTTTCTCGGAAACGGGTAACTTGGAAAAAGCCAAGGACAGTTTTATAAGGGGATACGAACTCGCTGTACAAGGCTGGAGAACATTCGGTCCCGCCAAAAAAATAGCTTCTCTTAGTGTGTTGCTTTCAATCCTAATTACCCTACTAAGTGGAAAACCGAGTGAAGCGAAAGAAATATTTAAACTTATTAGATCTTCCCTGCCAGAGAAAGAACGCCGAAAGTTACGTAGACAAGACTATTACCGACTTGCTAAACATCTTTACGATTCTTTCATTAAAGAGAATTCCCTCAAATTAGACGATCTCAAAAGTATGTATGCTAAGCAGGAAAAAACGGATTTTCTAACCCTCCTCGAAGATCTTTCCAATGCGTACGTTACCGTTAAACGGTTTTCAGAAAAGTTTCTAAAATGATACGATTCCTTTTACTGTTGAAAATATCACGTAAATAAAAACATAAATACCTCTTCAGTTTTGTAAGCAATAGTTGGATAACCTTTTGGAGAAAAGCCGACGCGTTAAGAGTATGTTCTCCTAAATAAGGGTGGATGTGTTTGAAAGATAATAAGACGGGTATGTTTGAAGTTGTTAAGCATGATGGTCCTGGGAGAATCGGAAAGATAGACTGGGCAGATGAAAAAAATCTAACACCATCCCTTCTTCATCCACGTTTCCCCCATATCGAGCCAGTCTCAGAAAAAGAACTGATCACTTTAAATGTTTTACCCGATTCTTTTCCGAAGGAACAATTTTACAATGTTTTCATGACAAATCCTGCAAATCCTTATGTTTACTCAGATTTAACTCAAAGTTTTGACGACCAATTGAAGTTAAACCCCCAGGTTTTAACCGTACCTTGCGGAATCTTTATAGAATTAGATAGGAAAAATACGCTCAGATTTCTAGATAACCTACTCAAAAATGCTACCTTTTTCAAAGAAATTGCTGGAAAAAAACATCTCGCGGTTCCGGTTTTTTATTCAAAATTCCACGACTTGTATGAGAAACAGATAGATAATCTCTCACAGATTGGATTTGATATCTATATTCTGAAAAATCTGGTTGATGTTTTGGGGTCCCCCCGCCAACTACTAGAATTTATTGTAAGTGTAAGGGAGAAGATTCCCCCAGACTCTCTACTATATTTTCCGGGCCCGGTACATCCTTCCTTTTACCCTCATCTAATTTATTCTGGTGTAGACCTCTTCGACACAACTCTTATGATACGGGAGGCGAGAAGGAACCGCCTACTACTGGAAGGCAGCTCAAAAAAAATTTGGGATTTAACCGAGCTTCCTTGCAACTGCCAGATCTGTTCATCATACAGTGTGTTCGAAATAACTAAGATGCCTCCAGATGAACGTTTTTACAAATTGCTGCAACATAACATTCTCTTCGCTGTTTCGGTTTTAAAAAGAATAAGGTTGGATATAAAAGATGGATTTTTACGTGAGAGAGTGGAACTATCTTCACATTACTCACCCACGTTAGCAGCGTGTCTTCGAATCTTTGACAGGAACCATTTTACTTTCTTGGAGGAGTATACTCCAATCGCCAAGAGAGGTGTGATGTACTGTATAGGACCTGAATCCTATCATCGACCCGAAGTGGAACGGTTTAGAAAAAGAGTCTCTGAACGCTATACCCCCGTCAAGGGCATCCGAACTGTTATTATTCTCCCCTGCTCTGCCAAAAAGCCATATTCACTCTCAAAATCCCACGAAAAGTTTAGGAAAGTTATTAAAAGTGTTGGTGAAGGATTAATCCAAGAGGCCATACTTTCATCCCCCTTGGGGCTGGTTCCAAGAGAACTCGAACTCGTCTATCCCGCGGCGCATTACGATATCCCTGTAACGGGAGATTGGGACAATGAAGAGATAGAAATAGCTTCCGCTTCTCTCCTAAACTACTTAGAAAAATTAGACAAGGAAACGGTAGTGATAGCTCATCTAGACGGGGGGTACAAAGAAGCCTGCTTAAGGGCTTCTGACCTTTCGGGAAGGGAAATAATATTCACCGAAATTCACGGCAACGTAGCGGGAAACGAAAGCTTGTTAAGCCTAAAAAAGGTTCTGGAGGAGTACGCCGATTTGTCCGGAAGCAGACAGGTAAGGGATACTGATCTGTTTAAAAAGATTGCTGATTATCAATTTGGAATAGGTGCTGGGGAAAAATTGATACCTAACTACGCAGATATCAAGAGGGACCGGAAGGGGAATGTAAAAATCCTGTTACGCAGAGAAGTAGTAGCCTCATTTGACCGTGTCTACGGCCTACTCACATTAACTCTAAGAGGCGCCGAGAGCCTTTCCACTCACGGCTACTGGGTAGAATTCGATGGGGACACCCTGAGCGGTTCAAATCTCCTCGCCCCGGGAGTTAAAGATGCAGATTCCCAGATAAGGCCTCAAGATTCTGTCATGATTTATAACCCCTCAAAAGAAATAATTGCCGTGGGAATATCTAATATGAGTGGCCCGGAGATGAAATCTTCAAGGAGAGGAGTCGCTGTTAGACTCACTGAAAAAAAGACGGATTAAAAATGCCCGAAACCTGTGATTATGATATAGCCAGTAAGATAATTGAGATTCGACGGAGAAGTCTAAACAGATTCAGGAGAGACTTCAGGGATAGACCTGTGAGGTACTGGTTTGAGAAGGATAGACTTTTGAACAAGATTGGTACCTCGCTGGTCGTTGTTCTTGCTACTAGAGGCTGTGATTGGGCGCTGTCTTCCGGAGGGGGATGTTCGATGTGCGGATACGTTTACGATGCTCCAGTAACAGCTCCTGATTCTGGGTCTTTAATCAAGCAATTTGATTCCGCCTATAAGGCTAGCGCTTCGGTTAAAGCTCCCATGGCAATCAAAATTTTCACATCTGGAAGCTTCTTTGATGAGAAGGAGGTGCCTAAACCAGCTCGAGAAGACATTCTGAACAAAATTGCGTCGGATGAGCGGGTTGAAGAGGTAATTGTGGAAACAAGACCCGAGTATGTTAATTACGAAATTTTGAGTGAATGTCTCTCAATTCTGGGAGAAATCCATTTTGAGGTTGCAATTGGTTTAGAAACAAGCAACGATAATATCCGCCACTGCTATATTAACAAAGGCTTCCAACTAAGAGACTTTATTAACGCCGTTTCCACAGCTAAGAAACTCGGAGTTGGTGTAAAATCTTATATCTTAATAAAACCTCCCTTCCTAAGAGAGAAAGAAGCGATATTAGATTCCACACTGTCTGCTATTGACTCATTCAAAATAGGTGCAAACTCCATATCCTTTAATCCTTGTACCGTGCATAGGGGCACTTTGGTTGAACACCTTTGGAAATTAGGCAGGTATAGGCCTCCCTGGCTTTGGAGCATAATCGAAATACTAAAAAGAACCTCTCAGAAGTTAAATAAGAAAGCAAGAGTGATATGTAGTCTGGTTGGAATAGGTAGCGAAAAGGGGCCTCATAACTGCGGAAAATGTGATAAAAAAATTCGAAGTCTACTCCACGAATTCACTCTTACCCAAAACCCTGAAGTGCTATCGGGTGTTGAATGCGACTGTAAACAGGAGTGGTTAGATTACTGTGAAGAAGAGTTCATCTGGAACCAACATTCATAAGAAACAAAGAGGAAAAACTAGAAATTAAAGAAGATAGACCCAATTTTTTTAAAACATATTGCTAATATAGTTGGTATCTACAAAAGTGGAGGATTAAGAAGATGAGCCCAATAGTCACGTTTCAAGATAAAAAACCCAAGATTCATAAAGACGCATATGTCAGCCCACAGGCGACGCTAATTGGAGACGTTGAGGTTGGTGAATACTCAAGTATTTGGCCAGGAAGCGTAATTCGTGGCGATTTCTCAAAAGTACAAATTGGCGCCTATTCCAACATACAGGATGGATGTGTTATTCATGCTCACTCCGAGGACGCCCCTGTTATTATCGGGAATTTTGTTAGCATCGGAAGCAACGTTGTGATGCATGGCTGTTACTGTGGAGACGCGGTGCTCATAGGGGATGGCGTGATTATTTACGAAGGCGTGACCGTTGGAGAAGGCGCGTTCATATCTCCAGGGTCGATTCTAGTGCAAAACATGGTTGTCCCGCCACGCCTATCCGTTTCGGGTGCACCGGCGAAACAAGTTAGAGAATTATCAAGCGAAGAGGTCACAAGACAAAAGGAGAGAGCCGAGCTCATAGCAAGAGTATTCCACAAACTCCGAAGGTGGCTACCCTCTGAATTAACAACGTAAGTAAAACTGCTTTTCTATGAAAAAGTTTTCCTTAGCCAAAACCACCTATTTCTTTTCCTTCAAAGACAATAACCCCGAATCCCGAAGATACACGGAGTCTTAAAGCTGACATTGCAATGTTAAGAGATACTTAAAACCTCATCATCCTTTTAAAGAGTTCTCCTGTAGGAATTTTCAACCAAATTTCTGGAACCCTACTTAATGTTTAATTTTTTGTTTCACCCTTTTTCCTGTCTCGGCTTAGGTTCTGCTGTGCTAAAGCATAAAAGTTTATTTTCATACTTATACATTGCATTGTTGACCAGTCCCAATGGAGGTTGCTTTTGTCTAAATGGCCTTTTGTTTCTGGTGATTACGTTGTTGGAAACGAAGAATCCGCTGTTGCTGTGATTACCTGTGGTTCTTACAGTCTTCCCAAAGAATTGATTAGGAGAAGTAATAAACTTGCGATTGCGGGTTTCTGTGAAACCGAGAATGATGGAATAGCTAAGATTCTTCAGAACCTAGTTTCAAATCCTCACATTAGAATACTCGTTGTTTGTGGTGAGGGGGTGGTTGGTCATGAGCCTGGGCAGACGATTATTTCTCTCTACAAGAACGGAATCGATGAATCTTACCGAATTGTTGGAAGTGAGGGAACAATACCTATCCTGCATCCAAATTATTTCCGTGGGACTGATCCACACAAATTTGTTAAAAGATTTCAGAGTCAAATCGTCAAGATTGTAGATGCTAGAGGAGAAACCGATGTCTAAAAAATACTTTCAATTGTTGATGGTCTTGAGAGCCCTCCTCCATTTCCGGAGCCTCCCATCCTTCCCCTAAAACCTAAAGCTGATTACGATTGGAATAAAGGAATGAAACGGTTTCAAGACGAGAATAAATCCTTTTTTGAGAAAGGTTTTCCTCTTTTGAATCCTTTGCTATTCACTGGAGAAATTGAAAGTTTACAATATGTCTGGGATTAAGATCGGTGGGCAGAGAGGTGAATACCCAATAGTTTTGGCTGGTACCATGTTTTACAGAGGCGATAAGCTGGTGAGTAATCATAGTGAAGGTTCTTTTGATAAAGCTGAGGCCGAAGAGCAAATTCGGAAGCAATACGAAAACTCTTTAAAGTACGAAATTCCTGCAATGGTTCACATTGTGGGAGAGACTCCTCAGGCTCTGACAAAATACCTTCTGTTTGTTGCGGATTCAACTGACTCTCCGATAATAATCGATTCGCCAGTACTAGACTCAAGGATTGAAGCGATGAGTGTTGCCATAGATACCGGACTAGAAAATCGAGTTATATACAACTCGGTAATTAATGTAGATGAAAGAGAGAAAAACCTAATAACCGAAATCGGAACCATAGAATACTCCATAATTCTACCATTTGACGTAAAATTAACCTCGAGAATTAGCCGATTCGAAGAAATAATTGAATTTATCGGAGACGTAATTAAATATCTGATTGTCGACCCAGGGGTTCCTGTTCTCGGAGAAGGTTCAATAAGCGCGCTGCACGCTGCTTGGCTGCTCAAGAATTACTACGGCTACCCTGCTTGTATTGGAATACACAATCTACAGTCTAGGATCCCAAAGAATAAGAAAGAATTAAAAAAACTTGATTTTTCATTCAGTTATGCTTTCCCCCCGATCTTTGGGCTTGATATCAACCTTTATGGCCCGATAAAAAATGCTGATCACATATTCCGAGAGGTAGCAGCTGTCGAAGCAGCGATTGCAGACGAAAACATAAACACGGTCGGAGTTTATCCAACCTCTCCCCACCCCTATCACGCTTTAAGCTTTGGTGGTGAATAAAAATGAGCTTCTATGGTCCGTATTTGATCCGCACTAGAAATATTGATGCGGCGTGGCGAAGCTGTATTAACACAATAATGAGGAAGGGAATAAAACAAGTAACCGAAGACAAAGGACAGGAAACCCGCGAAACTTTTTGCGCTACTATACACTTGAGTGATTGGTCAACCGGAAACATAGTCCCAAGAAACTACATTGGACTCAGCGAAGATATGATTCTCAAAAACTACATACCTCAATACCTCACCTCCGAGAGGGGAGAGCACATATACACTTATGGGTGGTGCGCGAGAAAAAGATTCATGTTTAATCAACTAGATTTTGTAAAAAACACGCTGTCAAGTGGAAAAAACGTGGCGTTCGCCCAATTCTGGAACCCCGCAACCGACCTAAAAAGCACAAACCCTCCATGCATTAACATAGTCCTTTTTCACAAAGTCTATTCTAAAATTCACTCAACAGTGTATATTAGAAGCAATGACATGGCCAGAGCGTATCCCGACGATGTTGCGGGTGTTTACACCGTTTTTCTAACAGAAATTTCTAGCAGATTTGGAGGGAAAAAAGCTATGGCCACTCTTACAACTATTTCAGGCTCGGCTCACATATACGAAACTACGCTTAGCGAACTAGAACAAGCTTTCTTGGGTTCGGTATCTTCTTCTAATCCGCGTCCGAGAGCTAATGAAGGAAATTTGGCCGCCCCCATTCTGTTAAGATCCCACAAATTGAGAGAAGTATTATCCGAAATAGAATTGAAATTCCCAAAGTATTCTAAACCCCAGGGAGAAGGAAAATTCTACCTGTACTTTGGGTTTAACCTGGAAGAAATCGACCTCGAGTTTAAGGAAAGCGAAGAAGTTGAAAGGGTATTGGGTGAGAAGGGAAGACTGGGAACGGCATTGAGATCCTACCGAGCTAGAACCGATGAGGGCGTATGGGTAACTATTGACCAAATAGAATTAGCTAAAAAGAAATTAAAGGAGTCAAAATCAAGCAGAAGGATAATTATTACCCCCAACAACCCTTGGGAAAAAGTGTATGATTTAAACCCCTTACTCATCCAGTTTTTGTTAAGGCACGATAAGCTTTACACTTCTGCACTTTTTGCAGATTACTCTATTCAACGTATTTTCAACGTATTGTTCGAGATATCCTTTTGGTCAGGGCAATTCAGAAGGAGCTAATTGGTGGAAATACACTCCGCTTAGGGTCTACTGCTCTTTTCTTTATGCCAGGTACGAGCAGCTCAAGAAATTTAGACCTCAAAAATTCAGTTTGAGATGTACATTAGATACACTCAAACGATACCCAAAAAGCAGACTGATATTTCAAAATGAGTAAACTTTCGAATGTAACTTGCATGAAGCCCCTCGAGACGGATTAC
>JAUQYY010000301.1 GCA_030587505.1 Candidatus Sigynarchaeota archaeon | reverse complement strand
CCATGAGGGTGTAGTGGAGTCCAACCATCTTCTCGAGGAGGTCGGGTCTCACGCTGAAGATTTTCAGAATTCCAGGGACGTGGGGCTCCTTTGAAAGAATCGCATCGTACACCTCCTTGATCTTGCCTTTGGCTTCCTCCTCATCTACCATTTTTATTCGAGCCACAGCGTGTGCCTCCACTATAAGTTTCCATATTTTATAAATCTTCCATTAGACTTTCTATTTAACATAAGGAGTTAGGTTTCAAAAAGATTTGTTTTTCCATAGGTATGATTAAAAGCCGTGTGACCTGTTTCTCGGCGTTTCGAAGCCTAATCGTCCTTCTTAACCGAGCACAGGAGTGGACTCGTAGATAAGCTGTAGGCCGATTGAAGCGTTATCTGGAGCGAAACGGTAAAAGAAACCTTTTAAACCTATTTTTCGGGAAAAAACGAGAAAATACGGGGTGTACCCAGGAGTATATTAAAAACATTTAAATTTTAGAGTTGTTTTCCATGAAACCACAGCCTTTCCAAGAGCATCGGTCTGAAATATTTATAGATAATAAAAACCCTTAAATTTAAGGGGAGAAACCATGCAGAACGGAGTGCCTATCGAAGAAGTTTTTCAGAACCCTTCTATGGAGTATGGTCCCGCACCCTTCTGGTTTCTGAACAACGATCTTCAGGAAGAGGATGTTGACTGGTTTCTCCGAGAACTGAGCGAGAAACACAACTCCGGGGTTTTTCTGCATCCCAGAACCGGCCTGGAGATCGATTACCTAACAGAAGAGTTTTGGAAGAAAATCGCGTACTGCATAGAAACGTGCAGAAAATACGGTCTGAAGGCTTGGCTCTACGATGAGTACAACTGGCCGAGCGGCGTCGCGGGTGGGAAACTCCTGCGTGAACACCCAGAGTTTATTCAACGCTACCTTGATTACAAGCGTGAAAGGGTTGAGAAGGGGAAAACCGTCAGAATACCGGTTGAGGGGGAGCTGGTGGCAGCCGTGGCGGTAAACGAGAAGGAAAACAAGGTCATTCCTTTGGATGATAGGATTTCAGGATCACAGCTAGAGGTTCAGCGCGAGCTGGAGGGTTGGAGCGTGGCGGTTTTCACCGTGAAAACCAATCAGGACATCTTCTTCTCCGCCACCTGCGCTCCCTGGGCTGGGAATGAGACCGGATACCTCGACCTTCTGAACAGGAATGCTGTGAGACGCTTCATAGAGTACACTCACGAGGAGTACCGGAAGCGTTTTAAAGATGACTTCGGCGACCTGATACCAGGAGTGTTCACAGACGAGCCCGCCAACTACAGGGGCCTCCCCTGGACAGACGGTTTCCTCGAGGAGTTCAGGAAGAGGAAGGGATACGATTTAAGGGAGAAAATACACGAACTGGCGTTCAACACGGGGGACTACGTGAAGACGCGCTGCGACTATTTCGAGGTGGCGTCCCAGCTCTTCTCCGAGGCTTTCTACGGTCAGATTGGAGCATGGTGCAGGAAGAACGGTTTGGTGTTCACGGGGCACCTGTTACTGGAAGAAGACTTAGACACCTTGCCCTGCTATCACGGTAACGTTTACACCGCGCTCAGAGAGATGGACATGCCGGGTATAGACTGGCTCGGCGAAAAAACGGGTTACGAGGAGTCCGCCCTGGCGGAGACTCCCGATCTTGCGCCCAAGACCGCTAGCAGCATCGCACACGCCTTGGGCAGGAGGTTTGTGCTCTGCGAGTACGGTGGGGGCAGCGGCTGGGGCATAACCCTGGCTTCCCTCAAGAATCTTGTGAATTACCTGCAGGCCACGGGCGTAAATTTCATGAACCATCACGCGGCGCACCTGTCGCTTAAGGGTTTGCGTAAGAGAGATTTCCCACCGTCTCACTTCGTTCAGGAGCCCTGGTGGAAGTTCTACCACGTGTTTTCGGACTACATCGCGCGCCTGAGCTACATCAACAGTCAGGGTACACACGTGGCTGATGTGCTGCTGCTCTACCCTGTTAGGTCCATTTGGGCGGAGTACACGCTTAGGGGGAAGTCGAGTGTCTTCGAAAGGGTAGTGAAGCTTTTCGGGATGATTAGTAACGCTCTCCTGCGAATTCAGAGGGATTACGACCTTCTCTTTGAGGATGAGGTGCTCGAGGGCAGGGTGAGCGTAGGGGATAACTGCTTGGAGATTGCTGATGAGAGGTTCAGAGTTCTCATACTTCCGCCGATGACCACAGTTCCCGTGAAGGTTATTGAACTTGTGAGGAACTTCTTTGAAGGCGGCGGAGTTGTGGTGTGCCTCGGGTTTCCACCAACAAACTCCGATGAGAGAGCGGACGATCCTGTAGTCGAAGCGCACGTCAGGGCCATTTTTTCGGAGGCGGTCTTTCAGCGAAAGAGGGCAAGCAACAGTAATGCTAAGGGTGGGCAGGCTGTCTTCGTCCCCCTGCCCAGGGATGTGGATCGTGAAGAATTGGAGAAAATTCTCAGAAACACGCTGAACCAGCTGGTTGAGAGCGACATTGAGGTTGATTCTCCAAAGAGCCGAAACCTGATATACCTGCACAGGAGAATAGAGGGGGACGAGTTCTACTTCGTGGCCAACCTGTCCGAGGAGAAGGTTGAGGGTGAAATCACTCTGAACGCCTGGGGGAGGCTTGAGAAATGGGACCCGGAGACCGGGGAAATCACACCCGTGTACGTTTACCGCAGGAAAGAGGGAAAAACGATAATCCCCTACTGTTTCGAACCCTACGAGGGGGTTTACTTTGTTGTGAAGAGGGGAAAGGAGCAGAGACACGCCACTCAGTCCAACGTTATCATAACCGGCATTTATGAAACCGCTCAGAAAATTACGGGCTACTCACGCGTGTCGGACCCGAAGGTGGTATTCGAGGGAGACAGACTCACCGCGAAGCCCCAGCCCATCTTGGAGCCAATAACAGTATCCAAGTGGAACATAGAAATTCCTACCAACTACATGGTTCTGGAGTCCTGGACAATAAGAGTGTTAGACGAATCCAAGGAACCCGAATATGAAGAAAATAAAACCGAGGGAAAACAGTTACAGGTCAGCAGGTACACATCCATAGAAGAGCTAACCTCGCAGATCAACCAGTTCGCAGAATTCCTAGGAATCGACAGGAGGGAGTACGGCCTCTACGAAGTTCTAGACATTCTGGAAGCGAAGGCTAGGGAAATGGGAATCGATATCGCAACTCAGCCTATCCCGCTTGGAGGCAGCTACGAGATGACAACAGAAATAGAAGTGAAACACGTTCCAGACCAGATCCTACTTGTCTACGAGGACTTGGGAAAGCCATTCGAGGTCTACATCAACAGGTCGAGAGTAGAAGAAACACCCCAAGTGTTTTTCCTCTGGGATCGAAGCAACCGCGCACTGAACATTAAGAACTACCTGAAAAAAGGGAAAAACCAAATCACGATTAAAACAAGGTACCCGGATTTCAGGGACAAAATCCCAAGCACACACGGCATAGAGCCGGTGGTGCTGGTTGGAAAATTTGCGGTTAAGGAGCAAAAAATCGAGGAACCCAAGTTCAAAGCGTTAGAGAAAGCAGAAGAGGAAAGCGGGTTTCCATATTACAGCGGGGACATCACACTCAGGCAGAAGATAAATCTTGGGGAAGAATACTTGGAGAGAAAATTGATGTTAGAGTGTACGGGTTTTAGGGACGCCGTCACGATTAGGGTAAACGGTAAGGAGGCAGGCACACGGCTGTGGCCACCGTACAGGGTAGACATAACAGAGCTGGTCCAAAAGGGTGAAAATGAGTTGGAAATAATCATCACAAACACTGCCGAAAACCTGCTCGGTACCCCCAAGCCCCTGGAAGAAGTGAAGGCAACCATCATACCATACGACAAGCACCTATTCAACTACTAGTTTTCCACACTTTTTGTCCATGAGAGGAGTTTAAACCGAGTAAAGTTTTTTAGCAGGCGGAGATAACCCTAAAATCATCAAGGAAGTTGTTTATATGAAAGTGGTTTGCTTATGGGGTTATTTCGGCGGCGACATAAAAGAATTCGTTAGGAACAATCTGCCTCGGGGAATCCACCTAGTTTTCCCGGGCACAGAGGAAGAGACACTTGAGGAAATCGAGGACGCCGATGTGCTGCTGGCCCACTGGGTGCCAGCTAAACTCATTGAGGGGGCAAAGAAGCTGAAGCTCATACAGACAGCCGCCGCGGGTGCGGACGCCATTGATTACAGAGCAGCAGCAAGAAAAGGGATAACGGTGGCTACATCCTCGGGGTGCAACGCTTCGGCGACCGCTGAGCACGCCATGCTGCTCATGCTGGCACTCGTCAGGAGAC